>NZ_JAMPLB010000147.1:0-2904 GCF_039962325.1 Leptolyngbya sp. PL-A3 | reverse complement strand
GGCTTTGATACGATTGGGTCATTGTTGTTTCCTCCTACGGAGTTGGCTCATCAAGCCACCGTAGGAGTTACTTTACTGCCGCAACGCTCAAAACTCTTCGAGTCACACTGGTCAAACCAGTGGCTTACCTCAGTTGTTTAGTTATCGGTATCCTCTTCGTCTTCAATGGCGATTGCCAGTTTGCTACCATCGGGCGAGATATCAATACTGTCCGGACCAATCCCCAGTAGGGATACCTGAGCCGCAATTTCTCGTTTCTCCAAGTCGATAAAGACAAGGACTCCCGGCTGCTGATCGGCAAGGGTTTCTCCAGCGTCCTCATCGATATCATCGAGAACTGCAGCGATCGCGTATTGCCCATTAGGGGTCACCGTTACTGAAGTTGGCTCACCCGGCATATCTAAAGTTCCTACTGCTGCTGGACTTTTAGGATTAGAAATATCCACAAGC
The DNA here is from genome assembly GCF_039962325.1 of Leptolyngbya sp. PL-A3. Taxonomy (NCBI): domain Bacteria; kingdom Bacillati; phylum Cyanobacteriota; class Cyanophyceae; order Leptolyngbyales; family Leptolyngbyaceae; genus Leptolyngbya; species Leptolyngbya sp. PL-A3. The sequence goes on along the minus strand of NZ_JAMPLB010000147.1, from coordinate 2,454 downwards.
CCAATTTGAGAATCTCCGGCATTGGTGAACACTAAGGTATTGCCATCGGGACTAGCGGCTATAATTTCCGCAACCGAACCACCCACTACATAACGATTAAGCAACACAAAGTTGTGACTGCGGGCTAAGGATGTTCGGCTATTCAGTAGCAAAAGCGATGAAAAAGTAACAGAAGTAAAATAGAGCGATTTGAGCAAGAAACGTTTCATAGCGCCAGGGAAACCTATACATCGGAACCTATATTCCGACTGGAGTATAGAGCAATCCTCAGGGCTCCTCGTTTATGGTTAAATTAACCCTTGATTATTGTTTGGTAAAATAGTGATTGCTTAAAAACAGCATGACTTTTGAACACAGGAGTCAAAGTCAAAATAGGCTAACTCCTCTGATCATGCTTCTCTTCAATCCCTCTCAAATATGCTTCAGTAGTCTGCTTAACCATACCCTTGGTATATCAGTAAAAGATGCGACCGATCCTACAGTCCCATCAACCCCTATCTAGACAAAAGGCCACCCCCTTTTGCGTCACCTTCTGTTTCAAAGGTGCGCTGAATCTGCTGGAGATTTAGTTTATCGGCACCAGTAATCATCCACAACTCTTTCACCTCCGGACCAGTTGGTTTCCTAACAAGCTTTTCAACATTTGCCCGATGTGCTTCATCCATTGGGAGATTCGATTCATCATGTTTGGTGGTCATGGCTGAGTTGTCTTTCTCAATGCGACGAATAGCTTTCTCTCTGTTATGGGCAAATCAGTGGAAGTGCGGGGATTTGTGCTGGCTTCGCTAAAAGGTGGGAATCATAGGGAAGTCTCCCCCAACAGAGAATCCGAGAGGTATGCATCGGTGTTTTCTGATAAAGCTCTACAACGCGTTGATTGGTTTATAAGAAAGTGGAAAGGCTCCCAGGGTAACGAACGAGCCAATTACCAGGGGGTCCTTTTGAATCTGTGCGAGGCGTTGGGGGTGGATAAGCCACCACCGAAGGGAAATGAATGGGCCGTTCCCTAGCTCCGTCTAGATGGTGTAGGTGAGATGCGCAGTACCCCACCTACACCACCCAGACGATAGCAATAGTGTACAGATGAGGGTGAGAAATTGCCCTAGAGTTGTCAAATACCGACTTTTTCTTGATCAGTGCGTTTAGAGGGACATTGCATGAGGTGGCCGAGTTGTGTCACAAACCTATTGGTTTTGAAGTAATTCAAATAAGCTTGGCGAGCATTGCGGATGATTGCATCGGCGGCTTCTGGGTTCTCTAGATAATACTGACACTTACTTTCGAAGTCAGAGAAATCCCAAGCGAGGGGGACGTAGGTTTCTCCAGGGATGAATAGGTTGGGCTCGACGTCGAGATGCTCCATGGAAGGTTTCAGGAGTAGGCAACTGTAGCAAACAGCTTCGAAATCACGCCAGCAACTCTCACCCCATCCAAAAGGGCTAAAGACAATTCGGCTTTGCTGAAGTTCTCGGAAGTATTGCTGTTGGGGTACCTGCACATCCCTATCCGAACCTTCATTCATAACAATTCGGCAGTGGGAGTTGAGGGAGGTCAGCACATCTAATGCTGACTGTCGGTATTTGTAGTACCAGCTATCGGTTAGCTTACCAAGCGACATGCGACAGAAAATATCAATTTTTTTTTGTTTGAGACGAGAGAGCCACTTGGGGCGTTGCAGAATGTCTTTGAAGGATCGGGATGTTCCTAAACTCCATCCAGTTGTGATATTGGATTCATAGCCCTTCTGGGCAATTGAACCTACATACCAGTCTCCGAGATCGTAATTCTGCTGCTCCACCAGATATTGTGTGAAGAGGGAGCCACCGGGCATATTTTGGGTATAAAGGGAGCGGTCGCGATACCTCTGACGCTTCATAAACCCATCAACATAGGGCAGCACGTTCAAAAAGCAGCTAGTTGACTGAGCAAATGGGTCAACAAAGAATATTTTTGCCTGCTTTTTTTGTTTGCGCAATTTATTCAGTAAGGCCTCTACTTCATCGGGCTTTTCTCGCCAACTTGGCATTAAGAAGTAACTATCTGCATGATCGCCTAAACATAGGTTAATGCCTTCGGCAAACGTCGTGGTGTTTTTGATTGCAACCTCAAATCTCAGTTGCCTTAATTCTCGGCTGTGATATAGAAAGGGGCTTTGCTGCGCGGTAACAATTTTATCCCCTGTATAACCAATGAACAGAATACGTTGCATATTAGAAGAAACTTTACAAAGCATACGCAGAGCTTAAAGGAGTTTTGATTAAAAAGGCTTAAAGCAGATGTGAAGGTTCTACTATGTTTATCTAAAAAAGATAATGGTAATGGTTGTACCAATTTTGCTTAACCCTCTTTCATCACTCTAGGCAGAGTTTAGTAGGATACGGCGTAGCAAGAGGTCATGCACGATGGGACAGTAAAACTGCTGCATCTGGGCAATCAAGACTTCAAATCCCTCCA
>NZ_JAMPLB010000146.1:0-3014 GCF_039962325.1 Leptolyngbya sp. PL-A3 | reverse complement strand
CTCTAACTGCTCCAGGCTCTCCGTCACCGTGACTTGAAAAGGACGTCCTGTCATCGCCCATCACCTCAAAGAGGACTCTTCTAGTTTGGCGCAGCTTCATATTTGTTTGGTATCAGTTCCTCAGCAAGCTGGCGATAGTCCACCCATCCTGGCTTTGCTTTGGTGCCCGTCAGCAGCGTAACTTCTTGAAAATCGCCGTGCGATCGCAATATCTCAGCAACTGCCCTGGCATCATTGACAGGTTTCGATAGATTTCCCAATGATGGACTATCGTACTCGCCGATACCGATAACCAGGGCATAACGCTTCATGCTGCGACAGAACTGCTCAAACTTGCAGAATTCGATTCTTTTGGGTACGAGAATAACCTGTGTTTCGCCGGAATCGTACGATTGGGATCACAAAAATCACATTTTTGCTGACCAGATAAGGCCCAAAAAAGCAAAACTCAGCCAATTGGCCAAGTTCTGCTAAGACTACGCTAGAGATTCTGATCTATTCGAGACCAGGAAACATGATCCGCTTTGTGAGAATTCGCATCACTTCTCCGGGGTTGACCGTCGGAAGCTGCCGGGACCACTCCTCCGGGCGGGCATAGCCCAACTGGAACAGGGTCATCACACAAACATTCACGACCTGAGGGCTACCGATCGCCAGAAGCCTCAGGATCTCTGGAGAAGGGCGATCGCGTAAATCAATCAGCTGCTGAGAAGAAGACTCAGCTTGGATAGCAGACAAATCCAACTCAACAGTTTGCCTTGTTTCTGTCATCATGGTTGTGACTCTATAGCGTGAGTTGCCCAGTCCTCAAGTTTTCCAGGCTCAGGACTGGGCTTTGACATAGCTAGATAAGCTCCTCAAGAGAACCTATTCATCGCATGACTACTATCATTCTACGACAGTATTCATGAAACAAAGATAGTCTTCCCATGAGGGTGATACTGTCATGGAATGGGGATCATCAATGCCATTGCAGAGTTTTCAAAGGCTCAGGGCTGTAAAAACGCCTATGAGTTTTGGAAGATCACGGGCTTATCTCAGCCGACGGCTTACAGGCTCTACAACAACCCGGATGCTTTTCCCTCCAAGGAAACTCAGGAAGCTATCTGCAAGGCATTTAATGCTCAGCCTGGAGATTTTTTGCGCTATGTCCCTGAAGAAAATGAGGAAGAGTAGGGGGCGATGGGCTGATCTTCGAGGCAGACCGTCTTCTATAACCTTCACACCTTCTGGAGAAGGATGGGAATTCAGGGGAAGCGATCGCCCTCCTCACCCAACGCAAACTCATCAGAGCTACTCCCGAAGGCTACCGCTTCCGGGTCAAACTTACTCGATGGTGGTTTGCTCCCTGACCTGAGTTCAATGCTGGTAGTTGTAACCGGAACTTTACAAAGCTACTCAAAATTATCGATTGGGGTAAATTAGGGGTAAACTGCCAGCGCAGAAGCTAAAAAGCTTGTAAAATAGCACTTCTGGTCAGCTTCCCAAGCTGAACGTCGTGGGTTCGAGTCCCATCGTCCGCTTCCTTGTACTGTACAATTTGGAGCTCGCATTGTCAGTGGGGCGCTCTCGGGAGCCGCAGTAGGGGGCGGAGGTAGCAGTCTTTTAGGTGGTCTGGTAGCCGGTGTTGTCGGCGCAGTGGTGGGTACATTGGGCGGAGCGGCAGTGCGATCGCGGCTGGGCAAGGCCTTTGGTCGTGATCTGCCCGCTGCGTTGATCGAAGACGCCATTGCCATCGGTGGGGCGATTTTAGTTGTGGGGCTACTGCAATGAGCCAGTCTTTTGACGTACTGATCATTGGAGCCGGGCAGGCTGGGCCACCGCTGGCCGGGCGGTTGACCGCAGCAGGCATGACTGTGGCGCTGATTGAGAGACATCTGTTTGGTGGTACCTGTGTCAATACGGGCTGCACACCGACGAAAACACTGGTCGCTAGCGCCTATGCGGCTCACTTAGCCCGCCGCGCCGCTGGCTATGGCGTGATAATTCCGGGTGAGATCGGCGTTGATATGAAGCAGGTTAAGGCGCGCGCCGATGCCGTTGTGGCAAACTCTCGAAATAGTGTTGAGACTTGGCTGCGTAGCATGGACCGCTTGAGCGTGTTCCAGGGGCAGGCTCGCTTTGAGGACGTGAATACGCTGCGAGTCGGGAACAATCTCCTCACGGCACCGCAAATTTTTATCAATGTGGGAGGTCGTGCGCGGGTACCTGAGATGCCCGGTGTGCGGGAGATCAGTTATCTGACCAACACGTCTATCCTGGCGATGGATTGCCTTCCAGAGCACTTGGTGGTGGTGGGAGGGAGTTATATCGGGCTAGAGTTTGCCCAGATTTTCCGCCGCTTTGGGGCCACTGTAACTGTGGTTGAGAAAGGCCCATGCCTGATTGCCCGCGAGGATGAAGATGTATCTGTCGCGGTTCGGCAAATCCTCGAAGCCGAGGGCGTGCATATTCGCACGAGTGCAGAGTGTATTGCTTTTACCCCCCATCCAGACGGAGTCACGGTGCGTGTTGACTGCATTGAGGGAGCACCGGAGGTAATTGGCAGCCATGTGCTACTGGCGGTTGGACGGCAGCCTAACACCAACGATCTGGGCCTCGATCGCGCTGGCGTTGCCACAGATGCCCACGGCTATATCACAGTCGATGATCAGCTCCGCACCAATGTACCTGGCATTTGGGCCTTGGGCGATTGCAACGGTCGAGGCGCATTTACCCATACGTCTTACAACGATTTTGAGATCGTCGCGGCCAACCTACTGGATGGTGCGGCCAAAAAAGTGAGCGATCGCATCTCTGCCTATGCCCTCTATATTGACCCACCGCTGGGACGTGTGGGGTTGACCGAAGCACAGGCACGTGCATCGGGTCGCCCTCTGCTCATCGGTACAAGACCAATGAGGCGTTGCATAATGAGAATGATGCAGAGTTGAAAATGCTTTATGAATTGTCCTCATTGCACCAGCGACAGAATTGTTAAAAATGGGCATCGCAATGGTAAGCAAAGCTACTTG
>NZ_JAMPLB010000145.1:0-3088 GCF_039962325.1 Leptolyngbya sp. PL-A3 | reverse complement strand
TGGCCGAAACCGAACTCAGTGTTCTAGCTCGGCAATGTTTAGATCGCCGCATTGCCGATGAAGAAGCTTTACAACGAGAAATCCTGGCTTGGGAGGAGCGTAGAAATACCCAATTGCGAACCATCGATTGGCAATTTACGACCGATGATGCGCGGATTGAACTCAAACGGCTTTACCCCTCATTTCAACCTTGACACACCACTAGTTTACGATGGTAGCGTACTTCTTCTGAACAGAAGTAGGCAGGTTCTAGGGGAAGCGATCGCCAGCTAGTCTTTTAGAGGTTCTAGGGGTAGAGCAATGCTGGAGGAGTAGTTTCTGGAGAATGTCATAAAAGACATTAAACTTATCGGTAATAGGGAAACAAAAAGCTCAAAAGAGTTTCCCTGCAAGGCTTCCAGTTGTTTTTGCTGCAAAAGACCTGAAAAGCTTATCAGGCAAAGGCTTGAGCCTCTTTCTCGCCTAATTTCCGATTAAGTCTATTATTCTGTTCTCCCTGATAGAGCCCTTCATTAAGAAACGGCTCGGCTATTTCACTGTCAGTGACTGTACCCCAAGTGAATTCTTGACAGAGATCGAGCGGGTTATGGGCAATCGCCCAACACGAGGTATCGCGAATTGGGGTTGGGCGTTGTGGGTTCAGTACCCAGCGCCTGACCTCGGTAGCTAAGAGGAGAGGCGATCGCCCTTCCCATTCCGGGCCCTGAAGCCCACAGACCCTCCCGACGATCCAGGTGGTTGCGGGGGTTTGATGTTAGAAATCAAGTTGCTGTGTTTAGGGTGCCGAAGCCTTTCTGGGTTGGAGCACGTGAGCACTGCCAAATTTATGGCGTGTATGGGTCCTGCAGCATCCTAACCAACCAATTCGAGAGATGTGGTTTTCTCATGGCTCTCCGGCTGAGGCTGAGAGTCTAAGCAATTGCCGGGCGATCGCTTGAGTGATAACTATGGCCCAACGATCGCCAATGACCCAGGCTCCGCCGATTCCTTGCAGGCCATAAGGAATGGATACAACGAGTTCTACCTTGTAATGGTGGTTTTGCGTTGGGTGTGTGGTCCTGAAATGCTACGACAAAGATGTGAGAAATCGCTCGTAGCTTTAGTTCCTGATCCTCTGCCAGGTAATGATTCAGCTCAGTTCTGAAGGATTTGTGGCTGGTAAGCTGTAGCGGATCAGCCGTTTCCTGATTGAGGTTCCCGGTTGCGGTTGCCAGGTCTTCTCGCAATCGAGATAGGTTGATGAGCGCGATAACCGAATCTCGGCTGGCATCTCAATGTATCCATTACCACAGCCGCAACGCCTGGTTCTGAGGATTGAAGTAGCCAGAGAGCCGCGCCGTTCTGGGAAGCAATTTTGGTAATGGTGGGCGGCGCAGTAAGGCCACCCATGCTGCACGGAGTCAACGAAAGAATCAGTTGATGAACCGGGAGGGATGTGAGAAAAAGTGGGTTACTACGGTACAAGCATGTCTGGGGGGGCTTGTCAGTAGGTTGTTCTGTCAGAGGCGCTTCGACCTTCAGGTCTTTCGATTTGATAGTGCGATCGCCTCATGAAATATCCGGTGCTCTGAGCGGTCCTACCTAACTTTGCAGCGATGCTCATCTGGGTATCTTCCCAGATAGACACAATGGTGGGTAAGTAACAGAAAAAGGCGATAGCGCTCGCCAGTTCCTGAACCTTGCGATTCTTGCTCTGGAGTGATCGGCGGAGGTGTTCGAAGTTCATGAGTTCAGGTTGAAGCCAGGCTATCGGGAGGGTGCTAACAGCAATGATAAAGGAGGCGCTCCTTTCCCTTTCCGTCGTCACTATTTCAGATACAGACTCCGCTCCTCATGCCGCTGTCGAGCGAGTCCTGGGGGCACTTGGCCCCCATCCTTGTTTCAAAGTAGAAAGGCGTCAGCAGCGACTGCAAAGTTGCGCCACTTGTGGAATTAAATCACGCAAACAAGGAGGTTCGTCAGTAGATGGATCGGTATAATCAAGAGCGATCGCATCAAACTCTGAACTTTGCACACCTGAAATTGTGTATTGGGAGAAGCGGATAGATCAGAAAAAGGCTTGCATGAGGGTATGGAGATTTCAGCGTTTCAGAGCTTAGAGATCGCTCAGCATTGTCCAACCGACTGGGCTCACCTCAATTTGTACGCCTTTTACCAAGGTACTGCCCTTGCAAAGCTTGGCAATTAAGCTTCCTGGTAGAAGCAAGCACCACTGCTGCCTCCTTATTTCAAGTTGCACGCGATCGCTTCAGTGCTTAAAGCTTTGTGTGTTCCTGTTGATTGTCCTATCCCCTGCCTACAGCAAATCGTCACGATAAAGGAGAAAACTATGCCTGCTACAGCTACAGTTCAACTAATTGATGAAGTCTCTTATGACTTGACTTTGAACGACGGAACGTACCTTAGTGACGCACTTTACGAAGGTCTAAAAATTGAGGGAGGTGAAGCGATCGCCACCTTCTACACTATTGAGCAAGGTTATGTAGATGTGGTGCTCAATCAAATCCAAGGAATTGAGGAAAGCAACATAATTTGATGCACTCAAAGAAGTATCTTTGCCCCACTCCAGCCTTTATAATTCTCCCCTATAACTACCGCTCTGCAATAATTGAGCCGTTTTACAAGCCGGGTTTTGAGGCAGAAACCATGCGATTTTGAGCATGCGCCAAAATCCTTCAATATTTGAGGGGGCAGTCGAAATACATAAACCCCTACTTCTTCAATATCGTGGCCTCCACAGGAGGAAGCGGAATGGCGATCTCAGTAAGCGGGAAACCTTTATGTTCTGCGTAACTGGTGGGTAGTGTTCGAGATGTGTGGATGGAGCTAAACGGCCGGACCAAACTCATAACGGTTGATGAATAGCCCAAGGACAGTATCGTGTAATCGTTCAGACTTGGGAAAACAAAGCGACCGCCCTCCCCGTCCCTCTCCTCCACAGAACATCCCCTAGAACCGCAGCAGAGGAACAGAAGCTTCGCTCCTACTGGGTTCGCCACCACTTGTCTAAAAAGAAAAAATCCCGCCCCTCAGATGGTTTTGGCGGGATGTCACAACCACTTGAATTTTCCGTAGACGGGCTTAACTT
>NZ_JAMPLB010000144.1:0-3923 GCF_039962325.1 Leptolyngbya sp. PL-A3 | reverse complement strand
GGCTTGCTCTTGTTCAGGTTGCATGGCTTTGTCTGCGAAGTAGATAGCTCTGATTTTCGCTGATACAACCTAACTTTTCCAGCACTTCAGTTCCTCTTAGGCATTTCTACTCACCGCAAAGGTGACATGCTCCCCATTGCGTGCAACGTCTCTACGACAAGGGTGGTAGCTTGATATGGATTTTTTGATAGTGAAGCAGTTGTTTGTCGAGTAGTGGCATTTGATAAGAAATCTCTACCTCTTTAGGCCGACTTCAAGTCCTTCTTCTAGAAACGAGATAATCAAATGCATTCTCTAGACTGTAATTTCAGTTACAACTTTTGAAGGAAGGCAATAATCTTTGAACCTCCTACGATCGAAGATATAGCAAAAGCGATTTTAGGACGTATTAAATCGCGCTCACAGTGATTTTTGAGCGTGAATAGGGGAGTTTGGCGCAACAGAAGCATCCACTTTCTGTTCAATATGGTTGTACCAAAATGCCGAAATCCCTCACTTGAAAGCCGTCATTTATCTACTGGATTGAGACATTTTAGGAGGTAGAGGTGAGCTTATTTCGACGCATCCGAACTGTTTTAGTCGCGCTATGTTTGGTGGGTGTTCTGCTGACGACCTCAGCTTGTAGTGGCACGGCGACCCAGGTTAGCCAGCCTTCCAGCGATACATCCACCTATTCGCAATTGCAGCGCGGTGATACAGCAACGGGACAAAAATTTGGGGATTGGGTTGTAAGTACAGCCCACGGTTTGGTTCAGGATGCTTATGTGCGTGACAACGACAAACTGGGCGTTGTTATTTCCTCAAAAGTGCATCCTACGGAAGTAAAAGAATTGGCGCGATCGCTCGTCCAGGGCTTCCAAAAGAACTTCCCAAACCGGGATCTACAGGTGTTGGTCTATGCCCCTGATAAACAGCGAATTCTGACTGCCAAGTACAACAATTCTACGCGGCAGATTGAGTATCAAGCGGCATAGGTTCTGTTGTAGAAGTTATTTTTTCGTGCGAAGTGCACAAAAAAATAACTTCAGAAAAACTGCAAATATTAGGAGATGATTATGTCGAGTAGTGATGCCTATAAGCGTCAGATCATGCAAGATCTGTCAGGCGGAAATGTCGAATCTCTCGATGCCAAATCTACCGAAATTGGCAACAACTACGACAACTTTGATGACTTCGCCCGGCGTTCCTCGCGAGATGAGCGGAAGCATCTATTCAGTCAAGCCTTTAAGCCCGAACGGATTCCTTCCAGTCAAATGGAGCCGGAATTGCAGAAGGCGATCGCTCAAATCAAGCCCAATGAGCGCGACGATGTAGCGAAAGAATTTTTGAAGCAGTTGGGCCATCGGGGTTTGAAAGATCATGACCTGGAAAAGCAACTGGGTCTTTCCACCCACCACGCTAGCCGGATGAATGCTGACGATGTGTCGAAGCTTGCATCCTTCGCTTATCACAATCACCCCGACATCTTCCAGGATGTGCTGGCCGATCAACCGGCTCTTGTGAAGATGCTGAGCAATCCGTTAGTTGGGGCTGCTTTGGGGGCGATCGCATCTAAGTGGATGGGTCATCGCTAGTCATCCTACTGCCGTTGTTATCACAAAATAAAGAGGTTGCCGCGCGATGCGCGGCAACCTCTTTATTTTGTGATAACAACAGGATTAATAACTATCGTCCTTCCCGACAGTCTGCCGCTCTAATCGTAAGTTAGCTTCGCTGAGACGATGGGAGATCGCCTGCCGCCAAACTAGATCTACGCTGGAGTCTGCCAGGACATCTTGAGCCATTTGGCGATACAGCGCACTGGTCACGATGTTGACATGCTCTAGAAGACGGAGGTTGTGATAGACCTGGCGGGGGTAGGTGGTGTCCATGCTTGGATCCTTTAGATGAAGTGGAGAAATTGACAGGCAGCGGAGCAGGGGCAACCAATAGAGCACCCCTGCTCTAAGTTTTAGGGGAGATCGGTGTGGCCCATGAGGTAGCGATCGCACTCCCGTGCCGCACCCCGGCCTTCGTTGATGGCCCATACCACAAGGCTTTGCCCCCGACGACAATCACCCGCAGCGAAGACTCCAGGGATTGAGGTAGTGTATTGCTCATGCTCGGCTTTGATGTTGCTGCGTCCATCCCGTTCCAGGCCGAGGGCGTCCAGGAGGGGTTGTTCGGGGCCGAGGAAGCCCATGGCAAGGAGTACCAATTGGGTGGGAGTTACCTTTTCAGTGCCGGGAATGGGTTGGGGGGAGAAGCGGCCATTTTCATCGCGCATCCACTGCACCTGGACAGTGTGAATGGCTTTGACCTGGCCGTTTTCGTCGCCCTCGAACTGAGTAGCCGTGGTGAGGTAGGTGCGAGGATCTGCGCCGAACATGGCAGCCGCTTCCTCCTGGCCGTAATCCATCTTGTAGACTTTGGGCCATTCGGGCCAGGGGTTGCTGGCGGCGCGGGTTTCGGGCGGTTTTGGCATAATTTCCAACTGGGTGACGCTATTGCACCCATGGCGGATGGAAGTGCCGACGCAGTCTGTCCCGGTGTCACCGCCACCAATGATGATTACGTCTTTGCCGGCGGCAGTAATGTAATCTTCGGTGGGGTTACCGTTGAGTACGGTGCGAGTATTTCCTGTGAGGAACTCCATCGCAAAGTGAATGCCTTTGAGTTCCCGGCCTTCAATAGGTAGGTCGCGGGGTTTGGTCGCTCCAGTGCAGAGAACGACGGCATCGTAATCCTTTAGCAAAGTTTCTGCCGAGATGTCTTTGCCTACCTCGGTGTTGCAAACGAAGGTGACGCCTTCGGCTTCCAGCACTTCCAAACGACGCAGCACGACCTTCTGCTTGTCCAACTTCATATTGGGGATGCCATACATAAGCAAACCGCCGGGGCGATCGGCTCGCTCATACACGGTGACCCAGTGGCCTGCCGTATTCAATTGGGTCGCCGCCGCTAGTCCAGCGGGGCCTGAGCCAATCACAGCGACCTTCTTCCCGGTGCGTTTAGTTGGGGGTGTAGGGGTAATCCAGCCGGATTCCCAGCCTTTTTCGGCGATCGAATACTCAATGTTCTTGATGGTCACTGGAGGGTGAGTGATGCCGAGAACGCAGGAGCCTTCGCAAGGAGCAGGGCAAACCCGTCCGGTGAATTCGGGGAAGTTATTGGTTTTGTGGAGGCGATCGAGCGCTTCCTGCCAGAGGCCACGATAAATCAGATCATTCCATTCGGGGATCAGGTTGTTGATAGGGCAGCCGCTGGCCATGCCGCTGAGGGTCATGCCCGTGTGGCAGAAGGGAGTGCCGCAATCCATGCAGCGTGCGCCCTGGGTGCGGAGGTTTTCCTCCGGCATATGAAGGTGGAATTCGTCCCAGTTGCGAATGCGATCGCTCGGGGAGATCTCATCGGCGACCTCCCGCAAATATTCCATAAATCCCGTTGGTTTTCCCATGGTTCTTCCTGGTAAATCTTCTAAAAATCAAGTGATTAGTAGCTTTGAACTAATGAGGGTTTATCCCGAAGGCAAATAGAGTGCGCGACAATAAAATCAGGAGAGAGCCAACGCATCCACAACCGCTATGCAAGCATCTGACAATCCCGATTCAAATGACCTTCGAGACCTAATCCTGGGTTTACAGGAGGAGATAAGAGGGCTGGGCCAACGGCTCAATAGGCTAGAGGAAAAAGTAGACCGTGTTGAGGCGCAGACCGAACCCAGAACTCTGGATGAGAAGGTCGAGAAAGTAGAGTACAAGAGAGTGATCAGGATTTTGTGTAAGCGGTCTAAAATCCCCTTAATTCAGGAGACCGCATCATGGCACGAAAGAAAAAAGAGACTAACCGCGTGGATGAGATGCTCGATGAGCTGTTGGCAGACTGTCAGACGCCAGAGGATATTCTGGGCGAATCGGGGTTACTCAAACAACTGAGCAAACGAC
>NZ_JAMPLB010000143.1:0-4303 GCF_039962325.1 Leptolyngbya sp. PL-A3 | reverse complement strand
AAACTCCTGACCTCGGAACTCGACAAGATTTCCCCTGAAAGGGTTGCGTCATTGACGTCCTACGATTTCATTCTCGAAGCCCTATTTGGCGCAGCTTCATATTAAAACGGTATGAGTTCGGGTTCAGGGCGTTTTCGAGTGCCGCGCAACGCGCGGCACTCGAAAACGCTTATTTTGGCGTGCGCAAAGCGCACGCCAAAATGAGCACTTCAGCTTATCCCGAACTGAGGTTATTTAGGATCGAAGGAATATAGCAATGGCCCCAAAATTAAACCTAAGCCTCACAACAGGGGGACTCCCTCTGCCGTAGAATCAATCCATCCTGACTTATAAGCTCTTAAGAAAATATTGCTATGCCAGCGATTCCGTTTCACATCATCGTCGAGGGGAACCCCGCCCTGATCTACGCAAGCCGCAACGGTTCGCCTGAGAAGGTTCTGCGGATTCTGAATCCGTTTCTGGAGAAGTTTTGGCAAGAGCGGGCTTTAGCAACAGAAAGCAGCGATACACCCGAGTTTTTGGTTGCCCAACTGGTTGTACGCTTTGGCTTCGAATTTTCAGAGGACGACTATTCTAACTTGAAGGTGGGCATCAGCTTTGATCCCCGTGCCCAATATCTTTATCTCATCCATCAAAATCAGACCGTGCAAATCTACAAAACCACGGAAACATACCAGAAGGATTCTAGTATCGGCTTAGCAGGTTGTGAGGCGATCGAATCCCACGCAATTTCCTAAACATTTTCGATGGCGGTAGTGCTCCAGATATGTGGATGGGGTGTGGTGAAAGGGGCATGAAGCGCTTCTTTCACCACACCCCATCCATATGTTTGAAATATGACCTCGATACCTTTGTAAGTTCTGCAAATCTAATTTTGGGCAGTGACCATAGACACACTTATCACCTTCTAAAAAAGGTCAGCATATTCTTACAGCGCTTTTCAAACGCTTAAAATCTGGTTGTTTTTGTGAGAGCCGCGCTGAGCGCGGCTCTCACAAAAACAACCGTGGTTAATTCGAGCGCAAAGCACTGTAAGGAGAAGGCCAACGCTGTTTTTCAAATCCTATAGGCCAGAACCCTTGTGGTAGCAATTCTGCATGTAACGCCTATTAGACAAGGGATTCGGCCTACTACTCAACTCTATCCCTGTAAGAATTGTTATATTGCCTAGCTATACAACACTAGCAATAGGTTTTAACAACGTTGTATTACATGTGTGTCGCTCAGGCTTGAAGCGATATTAATTTCAGGGTTTAATGCTGGTGATTAACAAGAGTACTTGTCTCGCTCTGACTAAAAAAACGTTTTTATTCATTCTTCAGCATTCTTGAGGAGTTGTTTCCCATGGTTGGGTTTATCATTTCAGTCATCGTAATTGCTCTGAGCCTGTTTATTATTAGTAAGCTGCCAACGGGAGTCGAAATCGATAGCCCTGTAGCAGCGTTGATTGGAGGTGCCATTATTGGTGCATTCAATGGGCTTTACTATATTTTCCCAGACTGGTTTCGGGGAGCTACAGCCATCTTCAGCCTGGGATTGATCCCCTTGATTGGTAGCATCATTGTGTTTGGTCTGGCGGCATGGCTCGTGGAAGGGTTCCGCCTGCGCTGGGGGATTGGAAGTGCTATTTTGGGGGCGATCGCCGTTGCCCTCGTCAGCTCTATCCTCAATGCCATTCTGAATGCCACGGGTTTGGTCCCTACTGCTTAACGGCTTCCCTCATATCCGTTCTTCCAAGCACAGTTCTCAAAGGTGCGAAATACAAAGGGTTGATTTGTGGGCGTTTGCCCCTCCCACAGATCAATCCTTATGGCTTTAAGCAAGAAGCGTTATAAAACTGGCGTTTTCAGCCCTCTACGGTAAAATCAGGACTCGAAGCTAATGCGCTGAAACCCATGACGAGTCCTACAGCAACACTGCTGATCTCCTGCCCCGACCAACCTGGCCTGGTGGCAAAAATGGCAAATTTTATTTACTCCAACGGGGGTAATATTATCCATGCCGATCAGCACACCGATTTTTCCGCCGGGTTATTTCTGACCCGCATCGAGTGGCAGTTAGACGGCTTTCATCTACCCCGCGAGATTATTGGGGCAGCATTTCAAGCGATCGCTCAACCCCTGAACGCTAACTGGCAACTGCATTTCTCCGATACGGTTCCCCGCATTGCCGTGTGGGTCAGCAAGCAAGACCACTGCCTGTTCGACCTGATCTGGCGGCAACGGGCTGGGGAGTTGGGGGCTGAGATTCCGCTGATTCTTAGCAATCATGAGAAATTGGGGGAGATCGCCCAGCAATTTGGGATCGACTTCCACCACATTCCCATCACGGCAGCAACCAAGCCAGAGCAAGAAGCCAAGCAACTGCAACTGCTGAAAGACTACCGGATCGATCTCGTGGTTTTGGCGAAATACATGCAGGTGCTCAGTGCCGATTTTATTGAACAGTTTCCTACCGTCATTAATATCCACCATTCATTTTTGCCTGCTTTTGCGGGGGCCAATCCCTACGAACGGGCATACGAGCGCGGTGTGAAGATTATTGGAGCAACAGCGCACTATGTTACTCAGGATCTAGACGAGGGGCCGATCATCGAACAGGATGTAGTACGGGTCAGCCACCGGGATCAGGTGGTCGACCTGATTCGCAAAGGTAAAGATTTGGAGCGCATCGTGTTAGCGCGGGCGGTACGGCTCCATTTGCAAAACCGAGTTTTGGTGTATGGCAATCGCACTGTAGTCTTTGCCTAGTTGTGGTTATAGAATTCATCGCGCTTGTTGGGACATCAGGAGTGAGTGGAAGCATGGCTCCCACTCACTCCTGATGTCCCAACAAACGATATACCAGCCATATAAGGTTGGGTTTTCGTGCCGATTTGAATAATACTGGTATGGGCAATTCCCCTTGTAAAAGGGGGAGTGTGACACGTTGATCAAGACACCTTTTCTTTGTCCATGCCCTAGGGCGAGTAATCATTCGCGCCTACATCGAACCTTTCATCGTTCGGTGGGTTTAGGATTAGGGGGCGATCGCTACCCATTCTCTGTTTGCGGTTCTAACACCATGTCTACATCTCTTCGCATTTGCATCATATTGGGTACTCGCCCCGAAGCCATCAAGCTGGCTCCGGTAATTCAGCGCTTTCGGGCGAACCCCCGGTTTGATACACGGGTTGTGCTGACGGGCCAACACCGAGAAATGGTGGAGCAGGTGATGGATCTGTTTCACCTCACAGCAGATCAAGATCTCGCTATCATGCAGCCCCGGCAAAGCCTGACAGATATTACCTGCCGCAGTTTGCAGGGGTTAGAAGCGTTGTTCAAAGAAATACAACCGCAAATGGTGCTGGTGCAGGGGGATACCACAACGGCATTTGCAGCAGCGATCGCCGCCTTCTATCAACAGATCCCCGTGGGCCATGTCGAAGCAGGGCTACGCACGGACGACCTGTTCAATCCTTTTCCCGAGGAGGCTAATCGGCGTCTCATCTCCCAGGTAGCACAGTTGAACTTTGCGCCTACTGAAAAATCAGTGCAGCACTTGAAACAGTCCAGCATCGTTGGGCATATCCACCTGACGGGCAACACGGTCATTGATGCGCTCCTGACGGTGGCTGGTCAGCAACCCGACTGCCCCATTCCCAACCTCGACTGGAGCCAGTACCGAGTGCTGCTTGCCACCGTGCATCGCCGTGAGAACTGGGGTGCGCCATTGCAGGACATCATCACGAGCTTTTTACAGATACTCGATAAGTTCCCCGATACGGCTCTGCTGTTACCGATGCACCGCAACCCAACAGTGCGCGAGCCTCTACAGGAACGCCTGGGGAACCATCCCCGTATCTTTCTCACAGAACCCTTGGACTATGCCGAACTGGTGGGTGCAATGCAGCGCTGCTACTTGCTGCTGACCGACTCTGGTGGGCTACAAGAAGAAGCCCCTAGTTTGGGAAAACCCGTGCTGGTGTTGAGGGAAACGACCGAACGCCCCGAGGCCGTCGAAGCAGGTACGGCACGATTGGTGGGAACAGACCCTGAGACGGTGATAGCGATCGCCTCCGACCTTCTCAGCAATCCTGCCAGCTATCAGGCCATGGCAAATGCCGTTAATCCTTTTGGTGACGGCCACGCCTCAGAGCGCATTGAACAATTGGTAGAAGAGTATTTAAGTACTTAGGAAATTTCCAGTAAGGCGTTGCATAATGAGAATGATGCAGAGTTGAAAATGCTTTATGAATTGTCCTCATTGCACCAGCGACAGAATTGTTAAAAATGGGCATCGCAATGGTAAGCAAAGCTACTTG
>NZ_JAMPLB010000142.1:0-4357 GCF_039962325.1 Leptolyngbya sp. PL-A3 | reverse complement strand
TTAAAACCAAGGCTGTGTTTCCAGATGAGGAGTCTGTTTTCAAGCTGATGTATTTGGCAATGAACAACATTGCTAAGCGATGGAATCGACCGATAAAAAATTGGAAGGCAGCCTTGTCTCATTTTGCTATCCTATTTCCAGGACGCTTCAACTATTAAAAATCTAAAGGCTTACACAAAAATCTAAACACTCTCTGCCGCTTGATCAACTTGATCTTGGTGTTAATCCCTTCCGTCACACTACTGGTTGTGCGGTGTTCAAAATAATTGCAAATTCCACTCCAATGCTGCTCAATCATCTGTGCAGACTTCTGATAAAACCGTCCAGCAATTCGTATCCATCGCTGAAATTGTCTTTTTGCCCCCTGCACTGTTCGAGCGTGCTCGTAAATCTGCCTAAGTTCTTCTTTGAACTCATAGACTATCCTCAAACAAGGAAAGCCCTTCAATCCCTCATCCAGTTGTTGCCACTGCTTATTGCTGAGCGCTTCACGGTTCTTCCATAGCAGATGCGGTAATCCCTTGAACTTGACGTGCATCTGCCGCCGTAATTGATTTAATTCCTCATTAACATGCTCCATCACATGGAAGCGGTCATAGAAAATCTTGGCATTGGGGAAGAGAACCTCAATCACATGGGTAAACCCACCCCACATATCAATACTGACTTCCTCGACGCTAGCTCTGGCTTCGGGCGCAAACGCTTCTAGGGCAGTCATGACGTCCTTTTGTTTGTGACTGTTGATCACCTCAATCAACTGGGCTTGGTCTAAATCCATTACCATTGTTAGTAAGCCATGATGGCCTTGATACTGGCTAAACTCATCCAGACTCAAACGTCGGGGCAGGCACTCGACTTTTTTACTCGGGCCACCGCCTGTCCCTTAAAGATTGCCCTCACACTGCTGGCACTGGCCCATTCGACTCGACTGACGACTTCGATACTCGATTGCTTCACTTGTTCATAGATCGCTTGTTCATAACGCTGTGTGTAGTGATGTTGCCAGTCCACAAAGGACAGCCGTTCAGTCCAAAATCGCTGGCACTCTTGACAGTGAAACTGACGACGGGGCACTTGGAGATAAATGGGTTTGCCAAACACAGGCAGATCCCGAATCAAAATATATTCCACCTGATGAATTTCATCTAAGCTGGCACCACAGCCAGGACAGCAGATGGTCTCGTTAAGATATCTAAGCTTCAAAACCACAGTCCCATCGACTTCTTTGTAACCATCGACTGTGACGTAAGGTAAGTGCAAAAGGCTATCGAGATAGAAGTCCATATCTCACCTCGCAAACGTGCCTCTTTATACAATTATCCTACAGATCCATGGAGAGCCGACAAATCTTACGTGGAGTCAGGTTCAATGGTGCCATTTGCTCATCGGAGACCTTCACACGGGTCGGATACTTCCCCTTCAATTGACTGGCTTTCACCCACAAGCCAGTCAGGGTTGTTGTGCCTCGAATCCAAGCCATCATTTGGTTGAGCGAACGCAAGGGTTGACCTGCCCAATTCATCGAGATGAAGCTGAACAATCGATGCCCAATCGGGTTCCACTTGGAAGCACTCGAAGGATAATGGCACACCATCACCTCAATCTGGTAGCAATCCGCCAACAATTGCAATTGCTGTTTCCAATTGCGTACCCGGTGCCCGTTGCTGCCGACTGAATCGCATAAGACCAACAACTTGTCCTCGTCGGTGGGGCGGGGACGGTCTTTGCGCCTCCATCACTGCTCAATAGCATCCACCGCAAAGTCTGCAGTATCGTCGCTGGTGTCAACATAGATATAGCCCCGGTTATGTACCACATCATAGATGCCCTAATGGTTTGTCAGGGAAATTTTGATGGGTAGTGTATTAGACGACAATACAGTTAGGGTCTTACGCAAATTTGGTGATCTTGGAATTAGAAGTTCTTTGAACCCTTGATTTTGCGTTAGCTCTTTGAGCGATCGCACCCCAATTCACCAAATTTGCGTAAGAGCCCAAGATGATTGTCATTTGATACCTTGTCCAGCAGCTTTTTAGTTTCTCTTTATAAATCAGCTCTAAACGCCCCTTTTTCTATGAATAACTAAACCCCATAACAAACTATTAACCTGGTTTAGGAGGCGATGGGGAACAGAACGGTACAACCAGGGTTTCAGCGATCGTCCTACCTCCAGCCGCCGAATGCAAAAACAGACCCGGTCCTGCAAACATCCACCCCGCTTAAGCTTTAACGTTTTGTTTCAAGATTACTTAAACACACATGATTCATGCCAATGATGAAAGGGATATGTTCATGGATAGCTTTAGCCTGAACTTCGGAGTAGCAAGCATTTAGCACAACACATTGCAGCGAGTCCTTAAACAGAGCAAGGAGTTGGGCGATCGCCTCCCCGGAAACCGCTTTCCCGTCACCCACCTCATCTTCCAGAAGTAGCCCTTTAGCCCCTGTCCCATGCCCTGAGAAGTGAAGGATATAGGGTTTGGAGTCGAGCAATGCGCGATGCACGTCACGGGTGCGGACAGCGTGTTCAGAGACAAGGGTGAAGTTGTCTCGGAGTTTAGAGCGTTTGGTAAGCCCTTCTTTTACCTCGCGCAGCTCCTCGTCCAGACGTAGAGGAGCGGTGCCTCTAGGGTGGGCACTGAGCATGAGGACGGTGCGGGGGATCGGCATGGCCCAGGCAATGCTCTAGGTAGAAGAGTTAAAGCCAGTATAGCCAAAAGGGATGGAGGAGAGGGGAATGAGCGATCGCTCCATCTCCTCACTTATTCCCTATTCAACTTTCCCAGTAGTTCCTCACATTCAAAGTTGGAGGGAATGCCGTGACCAGAGGAGCCGTTGAGCTTCTTGGTAGTGAGGGGGGAAATAGCGTTGTCACCGGGCACATCTCCAACGTGCACCAGATGCTGCGAGGCTTCCTGGTAGTGAGGGGAAAATAGCGTTGTTACGGGGGGCCTGTAGAGGTTGACGATATTGAGAGCATAAGTTTCATTGATGCGATCGCCCCTTCTTCCGTTCTGTCGTTGGGCGATCACCCTCTTCAAGTTCTTTGGCAGGATAAAATCTGGAGCCAGTTCATTGCTAGGTTTAGAGTATTCATCAGTTCTGGGAAAGCTCCCGATTCAATTTCTGAGATTTTCCCAGAACTGGACGTGCAGAAGCAATTTTCTCCTACATTTCTGGTTTCTTTAAAAGACGAGAAGAGCGATCGCCTTTTGCTTCTGGCAAGAATCATGCAGGTTAAAAGGCGCACACATCATTTCGTGACGCTCCTACACCAACTTACGGGGGGTCTGGTGTAGGAGCGTCACGTATTGGTATGAGGGCATTCCCGGTTTACTGTGAAGTAACCATACAACCACATCACCTGGTGAGAACTTCTTGCTTCTATCATCAACCTGCATTGTTATTGTCGAGGTAATAGCTATCCCCTATCTCCCAAACCCGCTGGTTAACTAAAATTACTGCATTTTCTCTAAATCTGGGCATGCTAAACCCAGGTATATTCAACTGCCTAGCGTCTATGGCAACCCTCATCCCCAGCTTCTCTACCTGCTCCCAGCGCATGACACCGGGAGAACGACGTCTTGCTCAGCGGCTAGAGAGCAAGCTAGAAGATGATTACCTGCTCTGGTATGACGTGCCCGTAGGCCGAAAACGCCTCCACCCTGATTTCATCCTGCTCCACCCACTGCGGGGCATCATCGTTCTAGAAATCAAGGATTGGAGACTCAACACCATTGAGGCGATCGCCCCCGACACCGCCACAATCCTTACAGCAGACGGCACCAAAACAGTAGAGAACCCAATGCTCCAGGCACGGAATTATGCGTTGGCGATCGCCTCCCTCCTCGAACAAGACCCGCTGCTCGTTCAGGGGGCTGGCCCACATCAAGGCAAACTCGCCTTCCCCTACAGCTACGGCCTGGTGCTGACCAACATCACCCGCAAGCAGTTCGACAGCACCGACCTGGGAGCCATCCTCCAACTCAACCTTGTCATCTGCCAGGACGAGATGTATGAGGATGTAGACCCAATGGAATTTCAGCAACGGCTCTGGAACCTCTGCACCTACAACTTCGGTGAAGTGCTGACCGATGCCCAAATAGATCGGGTTCGCTGGCACCTCTTCCCCGAGGTTCGCATCGGCGTACAGCTTTCCCTCTTTCCCGACGACACCCCAGAACAGGAGGAGAAGGCGATCGCTATCCCTGACCTAATCCGGGTGATGGATATGCAACAGGAGCAGTCAGACACCCCCGGCGAAGCCGGTGGCTTAATGAGTGGGACCGCCTCAAAGGCGGGCGTCCTCACCGGGGGCTTACCGGTTTGTCTCTAGAACTGTCCTCCTTTATCCGCT
>NZ_JAMPLB010000141.1:0-4540 GCF_039962325.1 Leptolyngbya sp. PL-A3 | reverse complement strand
GGGAGGTGATTGAAGGAGTGAAATTCAAGGATGGGATCCGAGTAGACCCAAAAACCGACATCAGCAAGAACGCCGCTTAATCTTTCTTCGTACACCAGATTTGACGATAACTCTCGCTGATAAGCTGTAAAGCAGCTGTACTGGTACAAGAGCATTACTTTTCAGATATTAAACTCTATCTTCAGCTTCTGGATCAAGAACTGATCCATATAAATGACACGCTGGAAGATATCCGCTGCAATATTGAGGGGTGCTTATATATGCGGAAAAGTATTGAGCGATTGCTGTCTTCCGGTTTTGACGAGGGATAGGGATAGAGCGATCGTTTCTGGAGAAAAGCACCCTTGTTTTTATTGAAGCTATCAGGTGTTACTGGAAGCGAAACAATTTCAGTAACTTTTTCAGTAACTTTTTGACCCAATCATTTTCACAGTAGTAGGGAGAGGCGATCGCCCGCGTTACTGCTAGGTTTGGCTTCTATGGCGATCGCAGCAGGCTCGATTACGGTGCATGCGATTGCTTCGCTGATGCCTAGGAGGATTTTGCTGGATTATCCTGTGCATCAATGTTGTAAGGAAGCCTAAAGATGGGCCTTGAGCAACAGCACTGTACCTGACAGTACCCCAAGCAGCAAAGGGGCCGAACCGAGAAGAATGAACCTCATTTTGCGGCGAATAGTTCTGTTTCGTATGCGGCTTAAACTATCAAGGCTCTCCTGGTTACCGTCAGGAAGTGTGATTAAAAATCCGATCGAATAAATAACAGCCGCAGCAACAAACTCAATGGCTGGGGTCGCCAAAATTATCCCTCTCTTGACGCCAGCATCAACATCGAAGGGGACGGCGATCATGAATAAACCTAGATAAACCGGAATTGCAAGCAAGCTGGCCTTTAATATTAATCCACAAAAAGCTTGAGTAGCTGCAAGGGAGTCTTCTGCACTATTTTCCAGGTGTGCTTGAACAGTCGTCATAGGTAATTTACGTCAACTCTTATGCAATAGTCCGCCTGCCATTTTAATCTGATGTACGGTGATATACCTAATCGTGAAAATGTCTTTGCGTTAGCAGAAGATGCCCAAATGCATATTCTATAGGTTCTTCACGCCCATTTTAGGGAGGGCCAACTGGAGGGTTGGGGGCGATCGCGTTCAAGTCTGTTGATTGAGTGAAGCTAATTGTTTTGCTGAAAATACCTTTCATAGTGCTTCAAGTTCTGAGCCTCTTGCCATTTCTCTTGAATGGCGATGTGGTAGATTTTTGCCACAAGCTTTCATCCTTCTAGGAATAAGTACATAGGGACCCTAAACGTTTTTTTGCAAGATAAGAATTGCTCATCTTGCAAAAAAATACAAATTTATGTAGAAACAATACATCCAAAGGCTTGATAGTGCAGCTTCTAACCCATATATTTTGTAGGTTCAGGAAACCTGAGAAAAACAGTACAACACTTTATCAGGCTTCCTGAATTGAATCAAACCTCAGTGTGGACAAAACCCTCAAGGCCCCGATTTCTATGTTGTGAAAGCTCCGCTATCAAAACGTAAAAATTAGAGTTTTAAAGGTGATTTATTTTTTGTCTGTACTGAGGACGCGGGCATAAGGTTCTATAGAAAATCCGATTTTGATACGGCAGGGTTAACCATCTGTATCAAAATTGGGATTTGTTTGCTGGCGTTTCGCTAAGCATCTGTGGTTGTCATAGATGTGGTTTCCTTCCCTTTTGTTGTGGCAAGGTTGGCAATTTCGCGATCGATGAAGAAAAGCCCCTGACCATCCGTACCAATTAAATTAATTTTGTCGAGGATTCCCTTAAACAAAAATTCTTCCTGGTGTTGCTCGGCAACATACCACTGAAGGAATTGCACCGTGGAATAGTCAGATTCCGTCGTAGCTAGGTGTACTAAATCGTTAATTTTTCCGGTAATAAATTGTTCATGGGCATAGATTTTTTCAAACATCTCCGTGAGGGAGTTGAATTCATAAGGTGGGGCTTCCATCTTGCCGATGATGGCTAGTGCACCTGTCTCTTGTAAATAGGCAATTAAACGGCGCATGTGCATCATCTCTTCATCTGCATGTTGGCTCAGGAATGTGGCACAGCCGTCTAGAGCCTTGTAGGCGCACCAGGAGCTCATTTGCAGATAGAGATGGGAGGAAAACACTTCCAGGTTGATTTGCTCGTTCAGCCGATTGATCATAGCTTGCGACAACATAAACTAAACCGTCTCCCAGATAACGTTCTATCTTTTCTGAGCATGGATTTTTCCTGGCTTTACTCATAAACCATGCCATGCCCCTCTCATATTGTCCCACTAATGCTCCATATCGGTCGACTCAGCGGCTGTTTGAGAAGGTCCTCCAAGGGGATAATGTGTACATTTGTTGATGATTGCCAATCGCATCTGGAGACCGAACTCATAACGATTGATATACAACTTAATCGCTATATCATGCATCTGCTCAGATTTTGAAAAGCACATCGTCTTTCGTGCTAGTCGCTCGATTCTCGTCCTTAACGTCAACTGCTTTCGTTCTATTCTTTGAGTGTTTGTCTTTCCAGTGTGATGCTGTTGAGCCTCTAAACACCGTTCATATGCTCCGCAACCCAAACGGTTCTACCAATGCTTGTGGCTACTTAAACATTGCATCACTATAATTTCCAAATATATACGCTAATACTTTCCTGCTTTGATGCTCTATTGCCCCCACCATAACTATCTTTGGTTTGTCTTCTTCTGCACAAAGCTCCACATCTCGTCTAGTTCACTCTCAGTGGCTCCATCAGCAATAGGTTGAACTAGAATAATCTCCACACGCACTTGTTCAGCTTCCATCTGCTGTAATAGAGGTTCATAAATGCAAGGAGGGTGATGACACTGCATCGTCTCCTACTTTTAGGCTTGCAATATCCTGTAGAGATTCATTGCTTAAGGTGTTTCTTATGGATATGTTGCCAATGGACATGCAACGCAACCGCCGCGGATAGAAGTTAAGATCGGCTCAACCCCAATGAGGGTGGACTTTTTGTTGTGTAGCACTCGCATACCTATGCTTACTCGCTGGGTAGCTTCAGTCATAGCGATCGCTCTCCTCCACGTGTTGCCCCCATGGGAAATGATATACGGGGTAGTTCGAGAGGGGAGACTTACAGCACTTTTCAAGCGCTTAAAATCTGGTTGTTTTTGTAAGAGCCGTGCTCTGCGCGGCTCTTACAAAAACAACCGTAGCTGATTCAATCACAAATCGCTGTAAACACTCTCCTCGACTTAGGCTATGTTGCTCGTTCATCCTTTCCGTTCTAACTCAAAACGGAAGTTTCAGATTGAATGCGACAGCCAAAGTGCGGAGTAGAAACGTTACCGCGATGCAAACTATCAAAGCGAACGGAGGCAGGCAATCAAGCCGGAGCATTAGAATATAAATCCATGCGCCAGCGAAAGCGCAGGTTGCATAAAGCGGTTCAGTTGGTTGAAAGAGCTGAGGCTTTTGATTGGACAAAACATCGCGCAATACGCCGCCAAAGGTTGCTGTAATGACACCGATAAAAGCGGCTGGCAAAATCGGCGTCTTCATCTCCAACGCGATTCCTACGCCAGAAGCCGTAAACAAACCCAAACCGAGTGCGTCAATCAACATTAAAGTTCGGCGGCTTGAGAAATCTTTGTTGAATCGCAATAGAAAGAGCGCGATTGGCGACAACAGTAATACGTATATAAGAAATTCCCAGTGTGCTATCCAGTAAAGAGGATAATTGCCGAGCAGGATGTCGCGCAGAGTTCCGCCGCCGAACGCCGATACTAAAGCAATGGTCAAAACGCCGACATAATCGAAACCGCTCCTACGAGCATGAGTCATCCCCGAATAGGCAAACACTAGGATTGCGGTGATTTCAATACCGGACAACATAGTTTCCATTGTTTACAGGTGTAAAAATTTAACTTCTCTATGTTTCGTTTTGCGCCACAGAATCGTAAAAATAAGCAACATAACGACTCAAATCAGCAGTAACAAGTAATCTTTAACTCAGATCAGTGGCTTTCGTCCGTCCGCCTGCATTGAATTGTTTACGCCTGAAGTGGTCGTGAACCGTAAGGGCTGGTTTCAGAAGTTGCGCGCAGCGCAACTTCTGAAACCAGCCTTTTTCCTATCCTTTCAGAAACGCCCTCTACGAGGGTGGCTGCATTTCACCCAAGACGGTTGGAATTAGCTCAGACACAGTTGGATGAATGGGCACAGCCCATTGCAGAGTCGTGTAAGGCTGGTTGGCATTCATCATATCGATCAGCCCGTGAATCGCCTCATCACCACCTGTACCGAGAATTGCCGCCCCCAAAATGCGTTGGGTTTCGGCATCGGCCACGATTTTCATAAAGCCTTGGGTTTCACCCTTTTCAATGGCACGGCCAACTCGCGTCATTGGTCTTGGGCGTTGCACAGTAGAGAATGATTTAAGTAAATACTGGAATCCGATGATGCTTGAGATAGTAAATGAGTAACTGGACTGAGAGGGTTAACATCTCGACCGACTTGGAGTAACA
>NZ_JAMPLB010000140.1:0-5175 GCF_039962325.1 Leptolyngbya sp. PL-A3 | reverse complement strand
GACGCAGGCAAGAACCTGCACCTCTCAATCGTTTGGGATGAGTTCGGAGATTATGACAACTTTGAGGATCTTGAGCCGCTGGGGAAGGGACTGCGATCGCTGTTGCGGGAGTCATCAAAGCATGAGTACTACCCGATCCTGATTGCCCACGGTGACCAGGCGAGTTTCTACCCTGGAGTGGCGAACATCTTGACCACGCTGAAGTCTTCGACGGTAAAGGTAGAAACCATTGGTGAACCTGTTGATGACTTCGGCACAATGGCCCCTACAGGTCGGGCAGTAGTGACTTGGCTGGATGGCACAACAGAGGATTTAGTATTACCCCCCTGGCTTACCGTAGATTTCCTTCTAAACCTGCTTCCGCCAGTTGCATCTACCTCTTCAGTGGCCTTAATTGCCAATTCAGAAGCGTCTAAAAACCAGCCAATGGCTACAACAAAAACGGCTCAAGAACCTGAGGAAACTTATCCCACAAAAGAAACTGAAAGCCTGAAAGATGAAGAGGCGATCGCCCGTGTTCGTAGTCGGTTGATTGAGAAAATCTTAGAGCTGAATGGCGAGTGGGCATCTGTTAGTAAATTGATGCAAGACTTCCGCGCCGACGATCGCCAGGTTGTAAAGCAACTTATTCAGTCAGCCGTGATGAGTGGAGTTCTTCAAAGTGAGGAGCGAGATAACCCCAACGGCACCAAGTCACAATTTGTGAAAGTTGTCTCCCGTGATTCAGCTAACAAAAACTAGCCTACCTAGGACACCCAGGACACCTAGGACAGGAATAGAAAAAACTGCCCAAAATGACCCAGGACACCTAGGACGCGTCCTAGGTAGGAACAACGGAGTCCAGCATATTCCACGGTTGTCCTAGGTTCCGTCCTAGGTCGTCCTATGTGGAACACAGGACGGCACCCAGGACGGCTACCTAGGACGCAGCATTACCCAAATTAGAAGTTCTTACAAAATGGCAAAGTTTCTATTAGGTCAATTTGATTCAACCGACATTGTAATCAATAAGAACCCTGTTTCATGGTCGGTTGATTTCACACTGCCGGATGACGTGCGAGAGAATATGGCGGCAGAAGATATTAGATTGGTTGATGGCATCTTTTGCATGACCTTCTACAGTGATCCGCATGTTAGCGATGTCATCAAATATCGAGGCTTTAAGTGGAGGATTGTAGAGCGTGAGTTCCTGGTTAATCGCCATTCAAAACGAGGGGAACCGAGAGCAGTTCCAACGCTACTTGTCGAGTATGTAGAAAAGGTCGAAGATTAGTCGATGCGATCGCCTGTTCTATGCCACAATCCCAATAGTCTTGATTCCCGCCCGCATCACTCACAGGATGTGGGCTTTTTACTGCCGACACCGCACCAACACCTACTCCCTCAATCACTGCCCCTGCAATGCTGGTGGTTTCGCTGTAGAGCATTGCAGGGCGGGATAGGAGGATTAGGAGACAAGACAAATCTTTCAACCACCCGCGCCGCCTTGGGTGGTTTTTGTTTACGCTCCTACCAGTGTCAGCAAAATCGATCCGCAGGCGACACAGACCGAGTGCAGAGGTAGAGCGTTATGAGAGCGATCGCTGTCTATGGGAGAATGACAGCAGCATGAATTAAGCTTCTCCCCCCACTCACAGCGGGTGGGGCTTTTTTCTGGTTGCACAATTTTTAAACATCTAATGCAATAAGGTTGGAGCACGTTCAAAGAAGTAAGGAACGTTATCTCCAGCGTCCAGCGGAGTTTCTTATTTAGGTATTTCCATGCTCAATCCCAAATATGCTGGGTTCGCCTCTTGGCCTGCTTGAAGCGAAGCTGTCATGAAGTGCAATTAGGCTGAAACCATTATGGAATATAGGTTTGAGTACAGTTATCTTGTACTAGAAAAATCTATTATTTTCCAAATTAGCCTCAATTAAGCAACGAGTTTGCGTTGTTTCAGGCTCCGAATTAGGGCTAATTGCATCTGGTGACAGCTTCGCTTCAAGCAGGCCAAGAAGGGTGTGGATCCGTTATTTGGGAAGGAGTTGATGGGGATTCGGAGCGATCGGGTCTTTCAGCGCTATACGAAAGGGGTGTTTAAGCAGGCGGCGGCTGAGGCGTATTTGAGGGCGATCGGGGAGGATAATGAAGAGAAGAGTTAACGTTCGCACTCACCAGACGTATAACCTTTGCCATCAACCGATCAATTGAAATATTCCGGTGCAGCGCGATGTTAGACAACCGCACACCTCCTAACAAAACTAACAACTTTTTATATTTAAGTTGTCATTATGAATTATCTTGCCAAATTGCCTTAAATTCAATCAGTGCTTCTTCTACTAAAGGGAAGGCAAAATCAAAATATTCCCTGTAGGAAAATAGCTTTAAGATTTTCCAATCAATCGACTGACTTTCTACATTAAGATGCGGGATGAAAACTTCTAAAGGAAATTCTTTCTTAATTCCCATTGAAGATATTGAATGCGTCATTGCACAGGTTAACAAGCTATATTTTTTATAAAAATAACCAATATACTGATACCATCGTTCATCACTCCAATCCCTACTGCCTGGAAATTGGTCATAATCCTTATCCAGTAGAGGTGGCATGCTCATGTATTTAAAGATTCTATCGGCAGATACTGCAAGGCGTTGGCTCATTACTTGTATCCATCGCTCATAAAATGTTTTTGAAAAGCATCCCATGTTAAAAGTTCAATGATGCTGTGTTCCGCAGCCTGAAAAGCACCTGCTTGAAATCCTGTTTTTGAAATAATTAATCCCCGATTTGCACCAACATCTGAAACTACACTTCGGAAAGAGTGAACAATACTTTTTGGAACACGGCTATTCCAGTGTTTACACTCGCATAAGTATATAAGAGGCAGATTTCCAATTTTATCCTCTACATATACATCAATATTAATTGAGCCACGTACAGTTGTCAGAGAATGCTCGATCTTGGCATCACAACCAATTTCTGTGAAGACTTGAGCTACGAAATTTTGTAGCTCTTGCCATGTACTAGGTTCTCGATCAAATATCATGCTTGCTAAAATAATTTGTAGAAATATTAAATAGTTTAGCAGTTGTACTGTCTTTTGGGCTTGAACTTTCTACACTTAATAAGTTTTAGCTGTTTATACAAGTAGACTAGCTGTCTAACGTTCGTGTTCAGCGGTGGCAGGTAACCTCTGAATTCACACCAAGATCTTGACATCATCCGCTGCAACACGGTTGTCGACTGCTGGCTGATCTATTAGGCATTCCACAGCGCTATTAATCTTGACACATACTCACGAGCGTCACCAATGTTCCATTGAACTGTTGAATCTCCGAATAAATAACTCATTTTGTTTTGGCATATAAACCTTTGCCAAGAATCATTATATAGTTGAGAATTCAACCAATTTATAGAGTCAACAAATGTTGATTGATAACTAGCACTAAATTTGCTGTTAGGGACATTAAAGAGAAGGCACTCAACGAAATAAGAGGGGAATCGCCCTAATAAAAATGGATATTCATCAGTAACTCGATTTCGAGCATTTTTAAAGACTCTGACGTTAGGCTTATATAAGCCTCTTGTCTGTTGCTGCGAGTTCTTGCTTGCACCATTCTCATAATGCAATTTTGGGAAGTTATAAATTTGGCGCCATTCAGGAAGTGTCCAAAAGGTCATTCCCTCTGCTGTGAGTCTCATATTTTCATAGTGTTTATATTCTACCGCTACGACTACATCTGCCTTAATTCGTCCACTATTGGGCAAGAGTTTAATCGATTTACTACCTGACGTGTCAACGTATTGAAAACCATAGTAGTTAGAAAGAGCAGTGATTACCTCTTTGCGAAACTCTGACCAACCATAGGCAGTGGATGTTATTCCTAACTGACTTTTCTCGCTATCAGTAAGGTTTGAGTAGAAAACCGAAGTGAGTTCGACTACAAGATCCACATCGCTATCGCCACGGATATTTGTTGAATTTCGATATGAGCCTTGTAAATAAGTTTCATAGGTAATTCCAGAAGACCATCGATAAGTTGACAACGCGTTTCTAATTGATTCATGAGTCTGTTGGGCTGATACAGTTGCCCCTTGATTAGACCATGTTTGGAGTTGAGATTCAGATATAACCATAAGACTAGTGCGTTTAGAAAAGATAAAGACAAGTTTTAAGGTTGCTGATTTGCTACTCGTAGAGCCTCTACTCTTGTCAAATACTCACGAGAAACAAGCTTGAATTCCATAGCTCCGAGATTCTGTCTGCCACGACCAGTAAAATAATCACCGACCAATTCCTTACCATTTGGAGATAGCTGTAAGCTAGCTGTACCTCGATGAGCATTCATAGTATTGACACTCAAAGCGGATGGTTCATTCATATACTCATATTTCAAACAAGGTTCTGATGATTCTTGCGTATTAACTGCCGCCATAATGGAATACGAACTAGAACTTTGAGTAGTTAAACGCACATTTAGTCGTGTCCAGGTTTGCCGAATATACAAAATTACCTCTGGAACATCAGTTCCACCACCATAAGACGAGTGAATAACTCCTACCCAAGTTCCTTGAAGATTTGGAATCGACGAGAATGATATAACTTTGAACTTTTGATACCACAGATGTTTATCAAACCACTGATAAATTAGTCCGTAAAACCCCATGACCGAAGGAGCATCAACCCACCAAGGAACTTCCAATTTTGTGAGTTTCAACCCGGAACTTAAAACTAGAGCGCAAACTACAGCAAGGAACGCCAGCCAGACTGGAGTAGACTCTCGCTCGGAAGCATTTGTTGCATAGGCGTGCATAGAGGCTTAACCCAGAGAGCTAGTTCTATATATCTATATGTAGTGTATACTGCAAGCTTTTGACGCTATATAGCGAGCTATTCTAACTTCATACTCAATACGAATGAACTATTAGGGAGGTAGAAATAACCGTACCTGGTTTGACTCAATTAGTAGTAAAAACCGAGCTCAAGTTCTAACAGTTCACTTTAGAGTCGCTTCGCCCCAACCCAAAGCTCAAGCAGTCGAACACTGCCCATTACCCGCTACAGATAACCTTTCTTACTTGGCCCACTTGAAGGGGTGCGATGTAGAAAGTCGAGTGTTTGAGGATTAAAGACAATCCTCACAAGTGAGTGGAGAGCCGTCTCTCCCAGTGGAATCTGTCCCACTGTCCCCAC
>NZ_JAMPLB010000014.1:0-153669 GCF_039962325.1 Leptolyngbya sp. PL-A3 | reverse complement strand
AAGAACTTTGAGCGTACTTTATCTCACGCCAAAGCCCAAATCGATCTTTGCTTCATCCGGCTAATGCTGAAGAGGCTTTCAGCCCCTTCTTAAGATATCAAATGGGCTCTATATAAGGTTTACTAACTAGTAACAAAATCTCAATGCATTTAACTACCCATCAAAGGATTGGGCTAGCCGACATTCAACGCTGATTCTAAATAGCTGGCAGCTTTCGATATTGCAGCTTATAGTTTCTAACTCGGCTTGAGTTCGTTGAATTTCCTGGTCTAGATGTTGCAAAGCATTTTTAACCACCTTAGGGAAGGGCAGTTTTAACGAGAAGAATCGTATTCTTTTCTGCTCGACTTGGATTCTCAGCCTGTTCTTATAATTCAATAGTAATTCTTGCTCCTGTAAAGTCTCGCTGAATAAGTAATTCAGCTCAAGGATGGCGCGATCGCATTCCAGCAGTTGGGCCTGTAAGGTCTCAATATCCATCGTCTGGCTGTTCTGTTGAAATAGTAATACTCATGTTGTATGAACTTTTTGATAGTTGAGCAGGAACCATTCGGAGGATATAGAGGAAGTAGTAGGGTAGAAAGCTTACAGAATGGCATAAGCCTCAAGTTATACCACCCGCTCAAATGCCCCAGAAACCGCTTTGGAAGTTTTTTTCCGTTCGCTTTGTGAAAAAAATCTTCCAGTCATCTTTAAAACACGTTCTGCTATGAACTGTCACTTTCCACAGTTATTCAACCGCTTGGCAAGGGGCAGGATGGAAACTGATCCACTGTTCTGCCCACTGAAATGAAACTTTAGCGCGGCGAGCAGCCGCTTCATCTTCGGGGCGATCGCCCACATACCAGGTGCCGGCGGGAGTATGTTTGTGCCGTACCATAGCTAGATTTAGCATTCCTGCACCGGGTTTACGATACTGCCCTGACCAGTGCGTTTTACTGTGATTGTAGAAGTTATGACGAGTTACACGAAAGCACTTTCTACCTTCAAAATCAGGACAGAAATACACTTCTCTCAACTGTGGTAATAACTCCAAAATGTATTGTTGTTCTTCAATACAACTTTGTATGGATTTATGCCCTGCTGCAACACCACCCTGATTGGTAATGCCGATCATAATCCATTGATCTGAATAGGCCTGTAGGGCTATATCAACCCCGGCAATTATTTGCTGATCCCGAGGATGCTGGAAGTAGCGTTGTCCGCTGAGAGGTTCTCGAAGGGTACCATCAAGGTCTAGCAGTAATAGAGGCATACTCATTTCTCCCAATTATTTTGTGTGCACTTCACGCAAACAAAATAAATTCCCCAGGCACAATTCATTTTTTCCAATTATTTCATGTGCGTTTTGCGCACATGAAATAAACAATCTTCTCAAGATAGTTCATCTCTCAATTTATTTCGTGTGCGCAAAGCGCACACGAAATAAAGAGTCTTTTCTCTATCTTTCTACAAAGGCTTTATGGGTATTTATCATGCACTGACACGCTCATTCAAATAACGACCGATCGCGCCATCCAATGACGGTAAAAGTACACCTCGTTCACTGCTCAAAACACTATAAACGGGACGAGGTGCAACCCAGTTCAGGTCCTTAACTGAGCGAGCTTGAACCCGATTACTATCCAGTCCGGCCAAAGTCGCCACCTCCCGCGCTAAATCAGCCCAGGTAATCGCCCCAGTGTTCGCCAAATGCCACAGCCCTGATTCACCGTCAATCAACAAGTCTAAAGTTGTGTTGACAAGATCAGGAACATAGGTGGGGGAAACAACTGCATCAGATGCCGCAACAAAAGGCTGTCCGGCAGCTAACGCGCGAAGGGCGATCGTCAAGAAGTTGTAAGCATCCCAGGGGCTAAAGAAGGCACTGGTACGAATGACCAGAGAATCAGGATGGGCAGCGAGTACTTTTTGTTCGGCGATCACCTTACTCCGCCCATATACATTCAATGGCGCAACCTCATGGCTCTCCATATAGGGGGCAGCTTGGCTACCGTCAAATACCAGATCTGAGGAGAATTTCACCATTGGAATGCCCCGTTCCGCACAGGCTACTGCCAGAATGGCTGCGCCTTCAGCGTTGATGCGGTGGCACAGGTCGGGCTCTCGCTCAGCATCATCTACCCTGACATATCCCGAAGCATTAATAATGGCCCAGGGTTTGAATTCCCGTAGAGCCTCCTCGACAGAAGCAGAATTCGTGATGTCCATCTCCTGACGGGATAGCAGATGGTAGGGAATGCCCCGAATTTCACAAAGGCGAGCGAAGGCCTGCCCCAGCGTACCCGTCGCCCCAGTAATAAGCAGCGGTGGCGTGGAAGCCGCCGCCGAAGCTTTTGAAATCCGACGCATCTCAACCGATTGGCAAACTGTGCCAGGGGCAGAATCAACCCACGCGCCAGCATCATTTGAATAGTTCACCGGGGGGTAGAGAAGCCGCTGCGATCGCTGCCACCAACCCGGTAAATCCAATACGGGATGGGTATACTCCCATCCTTCGGCCATAGATTGCACCATGCTGGCGATCGCTGTTGGTCGTGGCTGAGTAGACCGAACATCAAAGACCCCTGGTTCGTAAAAGCCATCTGCACGAGTTACCAGGCTATTCCAGTCGTAAGTACCAAGCAGTGACCAGACCGTGACCGCCCGCATATCAACGCCATCCTCCCGTAAGGATTGGGCAACCTGCCAGATTTCCTTCAGCCAGCGCAACTGCTCTTCTCGGGTACACCCCAAATGAGCCTCGGTAATGGCAATAGGCTGCTGGTAGCGTTCCCAAACTTCCTTCAACAACGCAGCATGATCATAAATACCATCGGCACACACCCAAACCGCTTCTACGTCAGCATAGGCATGTTTGCCGTTGCCCCCCCGGGTGTGGGGAGGGTAGCGATCAACGCGTTCATCGATGAAGCGATCGCCACATACATAACGGTTGATGCCAATAATATCGGGTGGGCAGGGGTTATCCTCAAACCATCGTAATTCAGCTTCCTCAACCCCAATCTTCTGCAAGTAGTCCCAGAGGGGGTGAGAAGGATTGACGCGACCGTAGAGCAAATCGAGGGATAGCCAGCGGCGATCGTTCTCCAATTGCGCCTGATACGTCAGCAAAGGTGTGCTGAAGGTTTTACCTAAATCTTCTGTTTGAACCAGTTGGGCATTGGGATTAATCTGTCGGATAGCTTGCATCGCCAGCACAGTAGCACGGCACTCGTGGATAAGCGCCTTAGCGAATATCAAGTCATCCCGTTCGTGAGGATACCAGTGCCCATACAAGCCACTAAATCGCGCCGTCGTCAGCGGTTCATTGACCGGGGTGTAATGGCTCAACCAGGGATACCGTTGGGCGACGGCATAGGCAAATTTTGCTAGCTTTTCCGGGAAGGCTGGATCAACCAGACTGGTATCGCGAGGGCCGCTGCCATGGTGGACTAAGCCAGCGATCGGACAAATTCCCAAATCGTCCAATAAAGCTAAGCGCTCATCTGTCCATGACCAGTCTGCTTGCTCCAGCCCGTTGGGTGCAATCCGTTCCCACAGGACAGGATAGCGGATTGCTTCCACTCCAAGGGACGCGAACTGCTTCAGGTCCTCAATGCGGGTTGCGTGGCCATTCCACTCCAGTTGATCAAAGTATTGATCACCAATGCGATTGACCGTACACTCCACTCCGGCCCACACCGCTAAGGGTGGCATCACCCGTTCTGATGTCATTGAATGCCTCACTATGTCCACTATTATTGTTAAACGTTGTCACACCACAGTCCGCCGATCGCCTTCCCATCACTCAGGTTTTAGCAGAGTGATAGGAAGGCAACACGTTAACGCTTCAGCGATTGATTAGCACGGTCAACCGCAGCAGCCCGGGTAGATCGCGGCATCTTGATTTTTCGGCTTGCCCGAACTGCATTGGCAGCCCGAACGGAGTTTTGTGCAGCGCTGCGCTTGGCAATCGCTGCTTCAACTTGTTGGATCATGTTTTCCCAGGTTTGATCCCAGGAGTTCTGCGCCAAAAATTGATCGACTTGGGTTAACCAATCTGTTTCCTGTTGACTCTGTTGCATCGCTTGTTCGGCTGCTGCAACGAAGTCTTCTACCGTATCTGCAATTTGTACAAATCCTTGTTGCCCATAAGGACGGACAACATCACGAATAGAAGTAGACACAACCGGTTTCCCAGCTGCCAGATACTCCGGAGTTTTGGTAGGGCTAATGAAACGAGTTGATTCATTTAAGGCAAAAGGCAGCATAGCGACATCCCACCCTGCCAAATAGTGGGGCAGTTCTTTATAGGATTTGCCGCCTAAGTAATGGATGTTTGGATGTTGAGGCAGGTGTTCAGGATCAATCTTCATGACAGGCCCAATAATAACCAAATGCCAATCAGGTCTTGCCTGGGCAATACCATCTAGCAATTCCAAATCCATCCGTTCATCAATAACGCCGTAAAAGCCAAGGCGTGGGTGCGGAATGTCTCGCTGGTCAGTAGGATCTTCTACCAGAGTGCGCGCCTGACCAAAGTGCGCCGCATCAATGCTGCTGGGGAAAGCATGGATGTTGGGATGCAAATGTTGTTTGGCTTCGTACAAACTTTGCCCACCTGTAAAGACTACGTCAGCTCGCTGAAATAGTTCTTGCTCTAGATGCCGCAAGGTTGGGGATGCTCCCTTAAATGCAGAGAGCTCATCCATGCAGTCATACACAACAGCCGAGGATGATAAGTGATGGGTAAAGGGCAGCGCTGATGGAGTGTAGTACCAGAGAATGGGGTTGGCGATCGCAAACTGCTCAAACAGCTCATTCATCAAACTCTGGTGCATGGCTGTACGCAATTCATCCGTCACCCAATCCAGCAGGTGGGGCACAACAACCCAGACTCCTGGCTCGCGCTCATTCACTTCAATCCACCAGGAATCGGTGAATTCAACAACGGGTTCTTCAACAAAAAAGACCCGTCGTTTCTGAGCGCAACGGCTTAGCAGATGCTGAGGACGTTGATACACAAAATCCCATCGCAAGTGAGACAAGCAGACTAAATCAGAATTGCCATATAGAACATCTTCAGTCTTTAGGAAAGACGGATGACTAAGCATGGATGGACTGAATTGACTCACGATGCCCTTCTTCTATTTTTTATAGGTGATAGATCCAAAATAAAGCTAAAGATGCCTTGAAAGGAACTACTTGAAGAGGTAAACAATGTCTCTACTAATGGAAGGAGAAGTGTTAAGCCACGCATCTTTTCTGTTAGTTTGGCGACAGATCAACTCTTCAGTTATGTGAAATAGGTTGTATTTTTTTCAACCTCAAATTAAATCTTGACGAGTAAAGAAATATACTGAAGAGTATGGCAAAAATGAGATCAAGAACACCTGAAACCAAATAGAGGGGATGCAAGTTTCCTAATAGCGTATGGTAGGCCAGTATAAGAAAGACGCTGGATTGGATTAAGATCCCTAATCTAACAATGCCATGGTTTTGCTGAATATCATTACTAACCCACCAATAACCAATTCCAATAATGAAGACCAGCCCATAAAAAAGCTGTGAGTATTCAGAATTGACTAGAGGTTCCGTTTGTAACCAAGTTCGTATCCAGCGATCGCCTAACAAAAATACAACTGCTTCGAACCAATTAATCACAGCCTTTGACTGGAATACTAATTTCCATGGAGCAGTTTGATTCAAGAAGATGAATCCAGTTTTCATTCTTTCTTGTCCACTACTCTGATTCGGCTGAGTCTGAGACGAAACAGGTCTTTTTTCTGATGGCTGGGCTTGTTGTTTTTGAAGTTTGCTTTTTGCAGCTTTAAACTCAGTTGCTAATTGCTTTTGTTGCTCGTGGTCAAAGTTATCTTTGAGCTTCGGAAATACATCGCTTTCTTCCTGGTCGATATGGCCTCGAACCGCCAGGCGAAGCTGTTCAACCTGAGCCTTGAAGTCAGGAGCAGCAGGATCAAGCGGCTTCATCGCATCGAGCATTTCAATGACATGATCTGTCTGATCAACAATCTCCTGCATCTGATCGTAATAGGGCTGAACAGCCGGATATAGCACTTGTTCTTCAGCTAAACCATGGACTTTAACATCCTGATAAAGCTGTCCAAAATACTCCTGAATCTTCTGTGGATTGTCACTCCCCAGGATTTCTGCAAAGAGAACATCGGTCTTACTATGATCCATCAGGAGCAGATCACGGATGCTCATTTCATCATCCGTTCGGGTAACGACACTACCCACAACACCTGTGAGAGCGGCGATCGCATCCCCACTTCTGCCCCAGAACCCCTGATCTGGGCTCTGCCCGGTTAACTCTTGTACACCTAGAATTTCCAAAATTCCTTTGAGTTGTTCCTGATGAGCACGATTCTCAAAGTTAATGGTGTGGAGGGGAGCGATCGCCATTGCAACGTCAGCCCCAATGATTTGTGCGGCTTTATGAATGACTTCTCCAGCCATGGTTTGCTGGTGCTTCAGCAATTCATGGCGAAATACCTTCTCCGCAAGGGGAAAGTCAGAATTTTCCATGTAGCCTTGAATGGTATTCAGGTTTTCCTCAACACCTGTGCTGAGTTTGCCCTGAATACCATACTGCGTGATCGTCGAGTCTAGAACGCCCAGGTTTTTCTGGTCTTGCTCCAGCATTGCTTGTAGTTGCTGGCGAATGGTGCCATCCTCAACAGCATCCATCAAAACTCGCTCATTAGAAATAAGCAGATTTTGGAATGCTTTCATTTCTGCCAATTGAACAGCGATCGCAATCCGCTTTGTATCGTCAATGGTGCCGAACATAATCCTCCTTAACCATCTGATACATTACCATTTGGCAAAATTGTTCTCCCAAGCCGGGCGCAGCTTAAGCCAACTGCTAATCGGCATAGCTCAGGTTAACTCTCTTTAAAGTGGCACGACTTAAATTGGTTCGAAATAGACTCGCCCCGGCTCAATTAGCATAAGTTAGCCCTACACTCGTCAAATCAAAACCACTCAGGAATAGAAACTTCCATGCAGCGCCTGAAGATGGAAACACCTGCATACGTCTTCACGAGCGGCCAGAGCAACTTCTACTCCCTGTCGAGCAGCCATACAGGCAGTAACTAAACCCATTACATTAGAAGCACCTGTAATGACAATCACCTGCTCGTGAAGGGGTTTGAGTGCAATACCCATACTGATTTCCTCCAACGAATGAAGAATTTGCAGTCCTCCCTGAGGCAGAAAAATGTG
Organism: Leptolyngbya sp. PL-A3; assembly: GCF_039962325.1. NCBI lineage: Bacteria > Bacillati > Cyanobacteriota > Cyanophyceae > Leptolyngbyales > Leptolyngbyaceae > Leptolyngbya > Leptolyngbya sp. PL-A3. Next base: position 146,439 of record NZ_JAMPLB010000014.1, on the reverse strand, counting down.
GCCTCTATGGGCTGATAAAAGTATCTCTGTAAGACTCAGTCTAAATAGAAGCATCTAAACCTGGAGAAATATCGTTGTGCTTGTATTCAATGAGCAAACTTTACAGCATTCTCTTTAAATTCTCTTTTGTTTCTGACTATTTATTAGTTGACTAAGTTTCGTGATATCAAACCACAGACTCAAGAATGAGACCCCTACGGCCGTTAGGCATATCAGGCTTAAACCTTCTAAAATCAATCCTTTTATCACCTCTAATTCATTCATTCGATAGAGGCTAAAGCAATAGTATACACAGCGTGAATAAATGACTCACTGAACTCACTGCATTTACTACAGTATTTTCTAATCTAGTGCCTAATTTAGAAGTTATTTTTTCGTACGCTTTGTACACGAAAAAATAACTTCTAAATTAGGCACTAGTGGAAAGAGGCTATGAAGTAGGACCCCGCTTGCATCTTCTATCCCTCGTTCAAGGATTGTTTGGAAGGTTAAGATAGCTATGTCACCTCACTTCAAAAACATTTCATGGCTTACGTAGAAGTGCTATAAAGAGCATTGCAGATACCCAGTATTATGGCTTTTAACTTATCAGGAATAACAGCATTTTTAATAGGGCGCTTGGAACCATGTTTTCTGATTTTCTACCATCTTCGGTTGCGGATATTAGAGATGCGGAGGCGATCGCCCTCCTCCAGCAGATGAAACGTCAAATGCTTCCAGTCTTCTTCGTTTCTGGAAAAACTGCGGTGACTACAGCTTATGTTCATTACCATCCTCAGGCACCTTCTGTACCCAGCACAAGCCCCATTCTGCTGCTACATGGATTTGATAGTTCCCTGTTGGAATTTCGACGATTGCTTCCTTTGCTAGGCAGTCGCTCTGAGGTGTGGGCAGTTGATCTGTTTGGTTCTGGCTTTACCGAATACATTTCTACGACTTCAGTCAACCCTCAGACAATTCGCCAGCATCTCCTCGGTGTTCTAGAAACCTGGATTAAAGAACCAATTGTTTTAGTCGGTGCTTCGTTGGGCGGAGCCGTAGCGATTGACTTTACATTGCATCATCCTAACTGGGTGCGATCGCTGGCTTTGATAGATAGCGTTGGTTTCTCTGGAAGTTTTCCAGCCGGGAAATTCCTACCCGACCCACTGATTGAGTTAGGGGCAGATTGGCTCTACTTCCGCAAACGTGCAGCCCTCACTGCTGCTTCAGCCTTGCCGTTAGTCGATACAGCTCTAGTGGATGCACTACGTTGCTCTTTGGTTCATCAAGAGATGCCAGGATGGAAGGACGCGATCGCCTCCTTCACACGAAGTGGAGGTTACGCAGATTTGAGCGATCGTATTACTGAAATTCAGCACCCTACGCTAATTCTCTGGGGAGCGCAGGATGATGTTTTAGGTACAGCAGATGCCAATCGATTTAAACAAGTCATTTCAGGTAGCCAACTAATCTGGATTCAACAAGCAGGGCATGTCCCCCACTACGACCAGCCCAAGACCGTTGCGAATCATTTGCTAGCATTCGCTCAAGAGCCCATCAAAAATCCAGATACAGAGCAGAGGTTCTAAATTCAGATTCGTTGTGATAACGAAGCCATCACAACGAATCTGGATTTAGAACCTCAGTGCTACTGGGCTAGTACTTCACCAGCAGAATTTTGACAGATGGTGAATTAGGGTGTGCTTTGAAAGTAGCTAAAAGAGGCATTTTTTGTGCATGAAGTGCACAAAAAAGTGGCTTCTAAAACAGACCCTGGCTAATAGTCAGGGTCACGCCAGATATATCAGTATCCATCTTCTCAAAAGACCTTCTGAATGAATCGATTTCTGAGAGCGTAAATCGTTGCGCGGCTGCACCGCGCAACGATTCACGCAGGAGGTCTAAAGAATACCTCGCCAACAAAAAGTGCTCCCTTACCAGGGAGCACTAATTTAAGCACTCATTACATGACAACTACAACTTCTAAAAAACAATTAACTCAGCAGATGAGGGGCCTTCAATGCCACTGGAACTGCTTCACCCGATGCCAGATCCAGGGGAAAGTTATGCGCATTGCGCTCGTGCATAACTTCCATGCCCAAGTTGGCGCGGTTTAACACATCAGCCCAGGTATTAATGACTCGCCCCTGGGAATCGAGCACAGATTGGTTGAAGTTAAAACCATTCAAGTTAAACGCCATAGTGCTAATACCCAGAGCCGTAAACCAGATGCCGACAACAGGCCAAGCAGCAAGGAAAAAGTGTAAGGTGCGACTGTTGGCGTTCACGCCCAAAATAATTTCGTTTGTGCGTCCTACTAAACGGCCAAAGTACCCATGAGCAGCCACGATGTTATAAGTTTCCTCCTCCTGACCGAATCTGTAGCCATTGTTTTGTGACTCAATCTCGGTCGTCTCACGCACAAGGGACGAGGTTACTAGAGAACCGTGCATTGCACTGAATAATGCGCCTCCAAATACGCCTGCAACACCAAGCATGTGGAAAGGGTGCATCAGAATGTTGTGCTCTGCCTGGAACACGAACATAAAGTTGAACGTGCCGGAAATACCCAGTGGCATTCCATCCGAGAAGGAGCCTTGCCCAATGGGGTAGATCAGGAATACAGCCGTTGCAGCCGCCACAGGAGCCGAGTAAGCAACACAGATCCAGGGGCGCATACCCAGGCGGTAGCTAAGTTCCCATTCGCGCCCCATATAGGCAAACACGCCAATGAGGAAGTGGAATACAACCAGTTGATAGGGGCCACCGTTGTACAGCCACTCATCCAGGGAAGCGGCTTCCCAGATGGGGTAGAAGTGGAGCCCAATGGCATTGGAGGACGGCACAACAGCACCTGTAATGATGTTGTTGCCATAGAGCAAAGAGCCAGCTACGGGCTCACGTATGCCGTCAATATCTACAGGGGGAGCCGCAACGAAAGCAATGATGTAGCAGACGGTTGCAGTGAGCAGGGTTGGGATCATCAAAACACCGAACCAGCCAATATAAAGACGGTTATTGGTGCTGGTCACCCAGTTGCAAAACTGCTCCCACACACTGACGCCCTCGCGTCTTTGGAGAGTTGTTGTCATAGATGTTGGATAATTCCTGAGTATTGAACTCGCTGTCTCAGCAGCGTTGATTGCATCGTAGGCAAAATAGATGGCGATCGCAGTTAGTAAAAGTTAGTCAAAAGTTATGAATTAGGGTTAGGAGTTCAATTCAGTTAAACAAGAGACTCAAAAGGCTATACCGCCCGCAACACAGTCTTTTGAATCTCTTGTTTAGAAGTAACCATCTATTTAGAACGTTTAGAGGTTGTTCTCCGAGCGCCATGTGCCCAACAAGCAACCTTCAAAACAGAACCAGTTCTTGGGGGAACAATATTAAGTAAAGTTAAGCGATCGCCCCCAAGTTCCCTCAGGTTCTAAGGGTTGGTATAGGATTTAGTTTAAGAAAACGATACGGATTGTTACATTTGCCCGAGTGATTGGCTGTGATGTCTCTGTGGCTGTTTATACAGACACAGAAGTTACTGCCTGTTTTTGTTTGGCGTTGCAACTTCCTCCGTCTATAGTTATGACCATTGATGACGCCTTAGCGACCGTCGAAGCACTCCTTGGTAGAGGCATTGGCAGTGATTTGCAGGAGATGATTCTGCGGCAATCTTGGGAGCGAAAAACGTATCCTGAAATTGCGGAACTGGTTGGCTATGATGCGGAGTATGTAAAGCTTGTCGGCTTTCAACTATGGAAAACTCTCTCCGAAGCGTTAGGAACAAAAGTAACTAAAAATAACTTTCGCTCCACTCTGGAACGGCGAATCCGGTTAGAGATCCAAAAGGCCGTTCTACAGCAAAACGACTCATCGTTAGCGCCTCAACCTGCTCCCCCCTATCAGGATTGGGGAGACGCCATCGACGTTTCTGTTTTCTACGGGCGCACTCAGGAGTTAGCCACCTTGAGCCGGTGGATTATCAGTGATACTTGTCGCCTGGTTGCCATTCTTGGGATTGGCGGAACTGGAAAAACCGCCCTGTCAACGAAACTGGCAGAACAACTGGTTGAGTTTGGGAAGAATGCTTCTACGTCCTTTACTCATGTAATTTGGCGATCGCTTCACAATGCTCCATCCTTAAGTGTGTTACTGAATGGCCTGCTACCCGGACAGCCAGAGCTATTACCTGATTTACACCAGCAAATTGGCAGTTTATTAGACTTCTTCAAACATCATCGTTGTTTGTTGATACTTGATAACGTTGAGACGATTCTGGCAAATCCCAGTGAGTCAGGAAAGGGGCGTGTCGGTCATTATCGGCCTGGATTTGAGTCCTATGGTGAGCTCTTCAGAAAGGTGGGTGAACTCAAACACCAGAGTTGTTTGGTACTAACCAGTCGGGAAAAGCCCAAGGAAGTTGCTGCGCTTGAAGGAGAATTTTTGCCGGTGCGATCGCTCCAGCTCAAGGGCGTGACTCCGGGTGATGGGCGCACCATCGTGCAAGCAAAAGGAAGCTTTTGTGGATCAGATCAGGATTGGCAAACATTGGTCAATACCTATGCGGGAAATCCACTAGCCCTGAAGATTGTTTCAACCACAATCCATGATTTATTCGCTGGAGATATTGCCCGTTTTTTGGCCCAGGGAGCCGTTATTTTTGGGGATATTCAAGACCTGTTGGATCAGCAATTTAACCGCTTGTCTGGATTAGAACAACAGGTGATGGTGTGGCTGGCAATTAACCGGGAGCCCGTAGCGATCACAGAACTCCAATCCGACCTACTGAATCCCTGGATGCCTTCAGAGTTATTGGATGCGCTGGATGCTTTACAACGGCGATCGCTGATTGAGCGCAGCACAAATTTATTTACACTACAACCTGTGCTGATGGAGTATGTGATCGATCGGCTACTTAATCAGATTCATTTAGAGATAAACCAGGTTAGAGAAGATCTATCAGCGATAACTTCTGCGTTCTATTTCAAACACTATGCTTTAATCAAGGCTCAATCAAAAGATTACATAAGAGAAACACAAATTAATCTTATTCTTAATTCATTTGTAAAACAACTTACACGTCTGTTTGGAGATAAGAAGGCTTTAGGAAATATTCTACTCTATATGTTGGATTGGCTCCGTGACCACCCAACGATCGAGACAGGATATGTTGCTGGAAATATCCTAAACATTTTACTTCAGCTCAAGTTAGAACTGAGCGGTTATGATCTCTCGCGCTTAAAACTTTGGCAGGTCGATTTTAGAAATACTTATCTGCGCCAAACAAATTTATCCGGTGCTGACCTATCTCGAACGACGTTTACAGAAAGTTTTAACCATATTTATGCGATGACAGTAAGCTGCGATGGCCAATGGCTAGCCACTGCAGATACGCAGGGTGAAATTTGTCTACGACAACTCAGCACAGGCGAATTGATACGACGCTGGGAAGCTCATGCTGGGACGGTGCGATCGCTCACCTTTATGCCGGATAGCGAAGCGATCGCCAGTGGCGGCGATGACCAACTGTTGAAACTTTGGGATATTCACACGGGGCAATGCCTCCGCCAGTTGTATAACCCGGATGGAACCGTATGGGCTGTATCCGCCAGTCCAGATGGACAATGGTTAGCTTTTACAGATGGCACGATTAAAGTATGGAAGCTCAATGCTGACGCAGCAATTCCTCTTAACTATCAAATTGATTGGACAACTAACATTCGATTCAGCCCTGATAGTCAAACCCTGGCCGCTGCCTGTAATAACGGCACGATTAAGCTGTGGAACCTCGAAACAGGGAACTACTGGATTACCTTACCCGGCCATCAACAGATGCCGCTAGTATTCATAGCTTTCAGCCCAGACGGGCAGGTTCTGATCAGTGCCGGTTTGGATAATCAAGTGCACTGGTGGGACGTGCAAACCGGGCAATGCGTCCATACTCAATCTCATAATGGATGGGTTTGGTGGGTGGATTGTAGTGCGGATGGCCAGATGGTAGTCAGTTGCAGTGCGGACCAGACCATTAAGCTGTGGAATCTTCACACCGGAGAACTCGTCAAAACCTTGTATGGACATGAGTATGGTGTACGGGTTGCACTGTTTACACGAGATAGCCGCTACCTGATTAGTAGTGATGAGGGGCAAACCATGAAGCTGTGGGATTTGCAACATGGGCAATGCCTGAAAACCTGGCGAGGCTATAGCGACAGCATTTGGGCGATCGCCTTTAGCTCGGATGGCCGAACTCTTGTGAGCAGCGGTGAAGAACAAACTGCAAAGCTCTGGGATGTGCAAACCGGACAATGCAAAAAGCTACTCAAAGGGCATTGGGTTTGGGTGCGATCGGTTGCTTTTAGCCCCCATGATCAGACAGTTGCAACGGCTGGTGTCGATGGGTTAGTTCGGCTCTGGGAGGTGGCTACCGGGAGCTGCTTACGCATCATGCAGGGGCACACAGGCTTTGTCTGGTCGGTCATGTATCACCCGAATGGTCATACCCTGGCAACTTGCAGTGTAGACTATTCAATTCGCCTGTGGGATGTCGCGACCGGTCAATGTCTCAAGACATTGAATCATGCCAGCCCAGTAGTTGCAGTAATTTATAGCCCAGATGGGCAACAGCTAGCAAGCTACGGTGTTGATCAGACCATTCGCCTCTGGGACGCGGCGACGGGTGAATGTGTTCAGGTCTTACAGCATCGGGTCGAATGGCATTTTTCTGCCACGTTTGATTGGGGTGGAGCGATCGCCTTCAGCCCGGATGGTAGGACCCTGGCCAGCAATTGCGAAACCGGTCATATTCAACTTTGGGATGTAAAAACAGGGGCAGCGCTACGGCTCATAGAAGCGCATTCCAGTCCTATTGTGGCGATCGCCTACCATCCCGACGGCCAACGCCTGGTTAGCGCCAGTATGGATTCCAGTATTAAAGTGTGGAATGTTCAAACGGGTGAATGTCTCAGAGTTTTGGCAGGACATAGCAAGTGGATTTTTACCCTCACATTTACGATTCTTCCGGATGAGAATTCATTATTAATGCCTGTTTTGGCAAGTAGTAGTGGCGATCGCACGATTCGTTTTTGGGATATCGAAACTGGAGCATGCATCAAGATAATCAGGAGTGATCTTCCTTATGAAGGAATGAACATTAGCGGCGCAACCGGTTTATCTTCTATGCAAGAATCAACGCTCCGAGCACTGGGTGCATCAGGCGTGGAGATTTAGCCTAAGTAGGTGGTTAACCTCAGTTCGGGTTAAGGGCTTTTTCGAGTGCCGCGCTTCGCGCGGCACTCGAAAAAGCCCATTATTGCGTGCGCGTTGCGCACGCAATAATGGGCGGTTCGGTTTATCCCGAGCTGACGTTGGTTACGATTAAGCAAATTGAAGATAAACAGGCGATCGCCTACAACCCAGAATGAGGTGTTGTGTTTGCCTGTGATGATCGGTACAAGCTGAAGAATTGCCGGATCAATTTCTAGACGGGTCGCAGCTAGCCCAACTCATTCCTCTACATTGAGTGGTTCAGCCATAAATCCATCTTCTGACCCATATCATCCCTTATTTCCTAATGTTAGGGTCTGTTTTGAAGGTTGATTTTCCGTGCCTGAAGTGCGCGAAAAATCAACCTTTAAGCGTCAGGCTGAAGGAGAAGGGAATGGTTACGTTGCGGACGACGCGACGACGATTTATGCAAGCTGCGGGAGGAGCGGGACTCCTGACAATCTTAGGCTGTAGTCCGCAGGAGCAAACCATGGTAACACTCTATACATTTGGCGATTCAATTTTAGATTGTGGGCATTACAACCAGTTTGGTGTGCATCCGGGACAGTTGCTGGTGCAAAATGACGATCGCCTGTTCCCCGAGTTTAAGGGGCAAGACCTGACTTCTCGTCGCTCAGCTCGTCTTGAACACCGAGCTCAAGATGGCGCAACGGTCGAGAATTTACCCTCTCAAATAAAGGGCTTGCAGGTTGAGGAACCGGCGATCGCTATCATTACCGTTGGGGGAAATGACCTGCTGCGTGGTCTCATTCGAGATACAGGCCCAGGCATTACAGCCTTTGCCAGTGCCCTCGATGCCTTTGTGCAGCAGTTGCCCATCCGACCTATTTTCCTGGGCAGCGTCTATGACCCGACATTGGGGGACGACAGCCGTAACTTTTCGGGAGTTGATCCGGCGATCGCCCGTCAAAATCTTCAACGTATGAATACCTCAATTCAAGAGATTGCCAACCGCTACGGGCAATTTGTTGATTTGCATGCCCACTTTTTGAAGGGCGATCCGTCCTGGTTCACTGCCACTATTGAGCCCAGCCTGCAAGGTGCTTCAGAGGTTCGGCGTGCGTTTCTTCCCTATGTGATGCATAACATCGATAACAGTAGTCATCCTGGTTAAGAAGGTGATGAGTTGAGCCTAAACACAGCCTGGACAAGTCACTAGACGTAAAATTTGAGGAGTTTTATGGCGATCGCCCCCTATCAGCTCGGTTTCTCGGCTGCTCATCAAGAAGGTGAGTTCAATGCCCTGCCTATTCAGGGAACTATCCCCTCATGGTTAAGAGGAAGCCTGATTCGGACAGGGCCGGGGACGCTGGAAGTGGGTCAGCAATCCTACCATCATTGGTTTGATGGGCTTGCCATGCTTCGCAAGTTTTCTTTTGAGGATGGACGAGTTTCCTTTGCCAATCGCTTTCTTGAAAGTCAGGCTTATCGGGAAGCAAAATCAAAGGGCAAAATTAGTCGGGGTGAATTTGGCACAACCGCTCGGCATTCGTTTCTAGAGCGCCTGACCGATCCGCTGCCACGGCTCACGGATAATGCGACGGTGAACATTACGATGCAGGGCGATCGCTTTGTCTCCGTAACAGAATCCCCATTTCCCATCATTTTCGATCCTCAAAGTCTCAATACCATTGATCAGTTTCACTATCACGATCACGTCCCCGGACAAATCACGACAGCGCATCCTCATTTTGATTACCGGGAAAATGCAGTCTATAGCTATTTAGTCAATCTCATTCCTCGTTGCAGCTATAGTATTTACCGGATGGATGCCCACAGTAACGAGCGCACGTTAATTGGCTCTATTCCTGTGAAGCAGCCTGCCTATATGCATACCTTTAGCATGACAGAGCATTACATTATTCTGTCAGAATATCCTCTTAAATTGAATCGCCTGAGTCTGATGCTCAGCGGCAAGCCTTACATTGAAAACTATCAGTGGAAGTCGGACAAACAGACACGTTTTCTAATCATCAGTAAAGAGACGGGTGAGGTTGTTCATTCTGCTGAAAGTGAACCCTTCTTTTCCTTCCATCACGTCAATGCCTTTGAGCAGAACGGTGAAGTAGTTGTAGACCTGATTGCATACTCGGACTCAGCCGTGATTCAATCATTGTATCTAGAATCGTTACTGGAGCATCCCGAACAGGTAATTGCCGCTGGAGAACTGCGTCGCTATCGCATTCCACTTAATGAGGCGATCGCCCACTTCGAAGTTCTCACATCCGAACCCGTTGAGTTACCGCGCATTAACTACCAACGATGCAACACACGTCCCTATCAATTTGTTTATGGAGTGGGTAGCTCGCGATCGGGTAACTTTATTGATCAATTGGTCAAAGTGGATATTCAGAATAGGACAACGCAGATTTGGCGATCGCCCGACTGCTATCCTGGCGAACCCGTTTTTGTCGCCGCACCCAATACCACATCAGAGGATGAAGGGGTTATTTTATCGGTTGTGTTGAATGCCCAGACACAGAACTCTTTTCTGCTGGTGTTAGATGCTCAATCATGGAATGAATTAGCCAGGGTTGAGCTACCGTATCATTTACCCTTTGATTTTCATGGGCAATATTTTGATGCGATCGTACCCACAGAACGCACTCAACTCCATCGTTAATGGACAGGGCTTATAGAAGCGAGCTTTGCCGTTATATTAGCCATACAATCTTGGTGCAAAACCTGCCCTCCCGCTATCAATTGCTAGCAGTAGCAAGGGCAGGTTTTGCATCAAGGTTAATCATACAGACAGGGATTGTCTGCCAAACCCGCCCCTACAAATGGTTAATCATACAGACAGGGATTGTCTGCCAAACCCGCCCCTACAAATGGTTAATACAGCACTTTTTAAGCGCTTAAAATCTAGTTGTTTTTGTGAGAGCCGCGCTCAGCGCGGCTCTCACAAAAACAACCGTGGTTGATTCAAGCGCAAAGCGCTGTATGTCCTTAGTTTTGCTAAATTCGCTATTACGTTTCAATGTGGTATCAGAATATTATCCAATCTACCAAAGGAGAAGTAAAACATGAGTGATATTGGGTTTATCGGTCTAGGTAATATGGGCTTGCCGATGGCCGCTAATTTGCTAACAGCAGGCTACAAGCTGAACGTTTACAATCGCACACCTGAAAAGGCACAAACGCTGGTTGAACAAGGCGCACAGCTCGTTCATCACCCTGCTGACGTAGCAAAATCTGATGGCATTGTGATTACGATGCTAGCCAATGATGCGGCTTTAGAAGCAGTTGTATTGGGTGATGGCATTCTGAAAACTTTGGGGCACGATGGTATTCATCTTTCCATGAGTACCGTATCTCCTGCGACGGCTCGCAAACTAGCTGAACTACATGCAGAGCAAGGTTCTCACTACGTTGCGGCTCCAGTATTTGGACGTCCGGATGCTGCTGCTGCCCGCAAACTGTGGATTGCTTTCTCAGGCCAAACGACTGCCAAAGAACGCGTTAAACCTATTCTGGAACAGTTGGGGCAGGGAATGTTTGACTTTGGGGAAGAACCAGAAGCCGCCCATGTCGTGAAGTTAACGGGTAACTTCATGATCATTTCGGCGATCGAAGCCATGGCAGAAGCGTTTACCCTGGCTGAGAAGAATGGCATCGATCGCACCGCCCTTGCTAACCTGTTTGGTCAAACACTGTTTGCCTGCCCAATTTACCAGAACTATGGGCGGATGATCGCTCAGCAGCAATTTGAGCCCGCAGGTTTTAAGTTATCGCTGGGGCTAAAGGATGTGACATTAGCCCTACAAACTGCAAAAGAAAGCCAAATGCCAATGCCCTTGGCTAGCCTACTACACGATCGCCTGCTCGCTCTAGTTGCGGATGGAAAAAGTGATATTGATTGGACGGGGTTAGCCCTCAAAGCATCTCAGGAAGCAGGCTTGTCATAATCTTTCGTTCAAGCCTCAGACTTTGGAGGTGTGAGGTTCAAACACCCATCTATTCATTAGTTCGGACAGTTTTTGTGAAACCCTTGATTTTGCGTGCGCTTCACGCACGCAAAATCAAGGGTTTCACAAAAACTGTCCAGAATATTGATCTATTAATGTCTTGGAAATAACCGCTCCAAACTATCTTGAAGGTTGCGGTGGGGATAAATGTTGGCTTTCTTACTCCAGATATATTGCAGCGTCTGGTCATAATTCCAATCTGGATGCTTTGAGAAACAATAGGCAATGCCAACAGAGCCACTGCGACCAATGCCAGCGCGGCAGTGAACCAAAATTTTCTGCTTGCCCGTTTGTAGTTGTTCCTCAATCCATTGCACCGATGCCAGCAAGATGTCATCTGAAATGGGGTGTTGTGCCCCATCCAGCGTTCCCATTTTCCTGTAAGCGATGCCAGACTCAATGGGGTGGGAGAGTGTTAATTCTGAAGCCAGGTTCAAAATTGCATCAATGCCCAATTCTTCGGCCTGAGAAGCCGCAATGAAGTTACCAACATAGACGTGAGGGTAAATCTCTACATAATGAGCCCCCTGAGTCCAGTGATCGCCCCTCGGTGACGGCAATTTGACGTGTAACTGCCCGTCCTGTCCATATTCTCCCGCCCATTGCCACTCAGGATCAACATTTGAGGCAACCCGATAAGTAAAGGCATAGTCCCCTTCACTCGTGGGCCTAAACCCACCTTCAAAGACTAAATTACCGTTGGCATCCTGTCGTTGATAGGCCAGGTCGATTCCATGCCAATCGCCCTCGCTGTTGAACTTGCTCAGGGCATTGGTCCAAAGTTGCACCTTTAAATGCTCAACGGGATAGGCACTCGACAGTACAACGGATGCACCAAAAAACTCCAGCATGTAGAGCGATCGCTGCTCTGCAATAGAGGGACTCATATCGACAAATTGCGAAAATCGAGAAACGCTCATCGGCTCTCCCCTGCATGGTAATCAAGAACCGCGTTAGGTACATGGGTATGTAACGCGAAGGGTCTTACACCAACGTACTTTATCTACACGCACAAGGCTGTATTTAGTATGGGGGTGCCATGCTCACACCCGCAGGGTTTATGTAGGCGCGATTCCCAAAAGCTGTGCCGCCCACTTCACGGACCACACAGCTTTTTGGGATTTTATGTTTAATTGAGTTGGGCTACTTAGAGATCGGAACAGAATGGAGTTAAACAACCTCATCGTGCGTGCAGCTCAACCGGAAGACAAAACAGCTGTTTTAGACTTTTGCCAGCATACCTGGGCCGATACCGAAGACTATATTGCTGAGGTGTGGGATGTGTGGATGGGCGATCCATCAGGACAAATTCTGGTGGCAGAGTTTGAAGGGCGGGCGATCGCTATGACCCGAATGGTGCAACTGTCCGATCAGGAAGGGTGGTGGGAAGGGTTACGGGTTGATCCACAATACCGGGGACGAGGAGTGGTGCGGTGCTTAGATCCGGCGATCGCCCACTACTTCCAGAGCCGAAATATTTCAACGATTCGCTGTTGTGTTGGTGCCTGGAATCATGCCATGCCCCCAATCATTAAGCGACGAGGATATGAGCTGGTTGGGCGCTACCTGATTCACTCTGCGGAGGCGATTTCCGTTGAAACCGTAAATCTAAAAGCCACATCTACTAAACCTCTTAAGCAACTGACAGTAGATGATTGTGAACAAGCATGGCAACTAATTCAGCAGGGGAAAGAATCACCACTTTTTATCTGCCGGGGCGCTAAATGGCAAACACTGACCCGGAAGCAATTGCAAGAGCGTTTACAGGGGGGAAAGGTTTGGGGGTACTGGCATCATCCGCTACAGGGCTTGTTGATTCAGAGCCATCTAGAGAATGAGGATTCAGTCTTATGGGTTGGTCATATTGAGGGCAACCCAGATGGGCTTGTGGGGTTGTTGGAAGGGATGAAGAGCTTGGCTTTTCACCTGAAGTACCCCAAAGTTAGCGGGTTCTTCCTGAAGACGGCTCCTCTGCTAAGCGCGCTTGAGCAGGCAGGTTATAGTGCATCCCCAACAGGCGAATTTTGGGTTTACGAGAAAAGAACATAAGGGCAAACAAACACTTACGCATCTAGATCCCAGGGATCAGGGCGAGCTTTGCGGTGATGTTGATGCTCCAGCCACTCCAGCAACCTCTGTTCATCGTCAAAACAAACGGTGTAATCCTTCAGTGGGTCATAAACCTGCCAGTGAGAACGACGCCAATGCAGACGCGCTGGTTGAAATGTACCTACATCCATCTTTCGACGGATATGATTACCCTTCCGATACCTTACCTTAGACATAAGTGACCCGTTTCGGGTAATTATTGTCTCCCGATAGCAAACCGTTCTGACCTAACGATGCACCAGACAAGTTTGAGCAAAATAGAGTCTGCGGGCTCATTTTTGTTGTGGTTCCGCTCTAGCCTTTCGCCCGACCTCCAACATCAGCTTCGCCCTTACCTGGCACAACCCTATCAATCGGCACTGAAGGTGTTGGAGTGTTGTAGCTTAGAGTGCCCTCTAACCGTAGAGGCGATCGCACAACAAACTCAACTCAGCCAAGCTAGCGTCCGGCAAATGTTGAAAGTCCTGCAAGCGGCAGGATTAGTAACACCGGCCATGGTTTCCGTTAGGCCATGGCGATCGCAGTCCAGCCCCAGGGAATTCTGGGTTGAGTCGCCTCAACTAATCTCATCAGGTTTGGAATAATTCCGCTCTCCCCCTTGTGCGGCCCTGTTATCAATTCCGAAGACTCCGTTGTCTCATCTATGAATCATTTGGATTTGTCTGAAGAAGCCGTTTTCTTTGATCTTTCCCTGGATCTGCTATCCGTCATTAGTCTAGATGGCTACTTTAAGCGGATTAACCCCTCATTTACCCGGATCCTGGGCTTTTCAGAGGCAGAATTCTTATCTCATCCATTTCTGAACTTCGTGCATCCAGATGATCACACCGTCACGCTTCTGGAGATGGAGAAGCTGAATGCGGGGGTGCCTACCCTCTATTTCGAGAATCGTTATCAAACCAAGGATGGCAGCTATCGCTGGCTGGAATGGAACGCATCACCCCAACTTGACCAAGGGCTCGTCTATTGTGTTGCCCGGGATGTTACCCAGCAAAGACAAATAGAAGAGGCCCTCCGGAAAAGTGATGAACGCTGGCAACTTGCACTACGAGGCACGAACGACGGAATTTGGGATTGGGACGTCAAGACCAATGAAGTATTCTTCTCAACCCGTTGGAAGACAATGCTGGGTTATGAGGCCCATGAGATCGGCAACCATTATGACGAGTGGGTAAAACGAATTCATCCGGAGGATGTAGCCTGGGTAACGCAGGCCATCCAGGATCACTTTGTCAAAAAAACGTCGTTTTACGTGACGGAACATCGAGTATTGTGCAAAGACGGCACTTATAAATGGGTTCTTGACCGAGGTCAGGCCGTTTGGAATGAGGCTGGTGAGGTGCTGCGGATGGTGGGTTCCTATACCGATATCACCGAGCGACAGACTTTGGAAGCTGCTCTCCAGGGGGCCAATCAAGAATTAGAACAGCGAGTTGCCGAACGCACGGCACAATTGGAAGCAGCCAACACAGCACTGAGAGAAAGTGAGGAGCGTAACCAACTGGCCATGGAAGTGGCCCGTATGTTTAGCTTTGAGTGGGAACTCAGCACTGATGAGGTCAAGCGATCGCCCCACTGTGGCACAATCCTCGGCCTAGAAGCACTCGAAGCTGAAAACGATACTGGGGTCAACTTCTTTCAGCGAATTCATCTGAATGATCGCGATCGTTTTGTTGCCATCTTCCAGGCTCTGACCCCTGAGAACAGTATCTACAAAACCACCTACCGTGTGGTGTGTCCTGATGGCCAAATCGTGACTCTCGAGGAGAGTGGACGAGCTCTATTTGACGCACGGGGCCAACTAGTCCGGCTCATTGGCATGACGGCAGACATTACAGAACGTCAGCGATTAGAGGCCGAATTACAGGAAAGCCAAGTCACTCTGCAGCGGCAGTTAGCTGAAATTGAAACCATCTACCAATCGGCACCCATTGGGTTAAATGTTCTCGACACCGATTTGCGCTTTGTGCGAATCAACGAGCAGTTAGCCGAGATGAATGGAATTCCTGTTGAGGCACATATTGGCCGCACCATTCATGAGTTGCTGCCAGATATGGCTGATGCGGCTGAACAAATATTGCTTCCCATTTTGCAGACTGGAGAGCCTCGATTAAATGTCGAAATTATCGGAGAAACCCCAGCCCAGCCAGGGGTACAGCGAGTTTGGCTGGAAAGCTTTTTGCCTTTAAAGGATGGCGATCGCATCATTGGCATTAGCACGGTTTGCGAAGAGATTACCGAGCGCAACCGGGCCGAAGCAGCCCTGCGGCAGAGTGAAGAACTCAATCGACGCATGTTAGAGAGCAGTAGCGACTGCATCAAAGTATTAGATCTGGATGGACGGCTGCTTTACATCAACCTGGGCGGCCAGTGCCTCATGGAGATAGACAATTTCGAGGCATTCCACAACGCAGACTGGCTCGCCTTTTGGCAAGGTAACAACCGAGCCAGTGTTGAGGAAGCGATTGCAACAGCCAAAGCCGGAGAAATTGGACGATTTCAGGGCTATTGTCCAACGGCCAAAGGTACACCTAAATGGTGGGATGTTGTCATTACGCCCATGCAGGATGCAGATGGGCGCGTAGCACAGCTACTGGCTGTTTCCCGGGATGTTACCGAACGGAAGCAAGCAGAAGAAGCATTGCGCCGTTCAGAGGAACGCTATCGTCTGCTATTTGAAACGATGGAAGATGGGTTTTGTGTCATCGAAATGCTATTTGATGATCAGACGCCCATTGATTATCGCTTTATAGAAATTAATCCGATCTTTGAACGGCAAACCGGATTACAAGACGCTATTGGAAAAACAGCCCGCCAACTCATTCCCAATTTAGAAGAATTTTGGTTTGAAACCTATGGCAGAGTTGCCCTCACAGGGGAATCTGCTCGCTTTGAAAACGTTGCTCAGGCGATGGATCGCTGGTTTGAGGTTTATGCCTTTTCCATCGGGCAGCCCGAGAACAATCGAGTTGCGGTTCTGTTTAAAGACATTAGCGATCGCAAAAAATCTGAAACTGCCTTGCGAGAGAATGAAGACCGTCTGCGGATGGCGATCGCCTCGGCTCAACTGGGAACCTGGGATTGGAATTTTGCAACAGGGGAACTGCAATGGGATGCAGGATGCAAAGCCATGTTTGGGCTCCCATCGGATAGAGAGAGCAGCATCGAGGTATTTTTTGATGCGTTGCATCCTGATGATCGCGATCGTGTTCAGAGCATCATGCAAGTCGCACTCGACCCAGTATCAGGTGGCTCCTATGACACGGAGTATCGCGCCATCGGTATTCAAGATGGGGTCGAGCGTTGGTTAAGGGCAAAGGGGCAGGCTTACTATGATGCCAATGGAAAACCCCTCCGCTTCAGCGGTACGGTTTTGGAAATTACCGAACAAAAACGGGTTGAAGCCCAACGGGAAACCTTACTGCAGCAGGAGCAAGCCGCTCGGGAAGCCGCAGAACGAGCCAACCGCATGAAGGACGAATTTTTGGCCGTCCTCTCCCATGAACTGCGAACTCCCCTGAATCCCATTTTGGGCTGGGCCAAGCTGTTGCAAGCTGCCCCCGTAAAGCCTGAAAAACTTCAGCAAGGGTTGACCACTATCGAGCGCAACGCCAAGCATCAGGTACAACTCATCGAAGATCTCCTCGATACCTCACGCATTATTCGCGGTCAGCTAACGCTGAGCTTTGCGAAAGTTGACCTGTCGCAGCCCATTGTGGCGGCCGTAGAAACCGTTCGCCTGGCGGCCGAAGCGAAAGCCATCAACTTAGAGGTACTGCTCGATCCTGAAGTTGGCCCCGTGCGCGGCGACATGGGCCGACTTCAACAGACTATTTGGAACCTTCTCTCCAACGCCATCAAATTCACGCCCCAGGGCGGCCGCGTCGAAGTTCGCCTCTCCCGCATTGATCCCCTCTCCCCCACAGACGCCCAAGCACCATCTCCCCTCTCCTACGCCCAAATCACCGTCACGGATACGGGAAAAGGCATCACCCCCGACTTTCTACCCCACGTCTTCGAACTCTTCCGGCAACAGGATAGTTCCACAACCCGTTCGTTTGGGGGGTTGGGGTTAGGACTGGCGATCGTCCGTCAGGTGATCGAAGCCCATGGAGGTACCATCACCGTTACCAGCCCCGGAGAAGACCAGGGAAGCACGTTTACTTTACGATTGCCGCTGATGCCTGCGTCGAGCCCTGGCGACGATCGCCCCTCCAACTCTCACACGCTAAATTTCGAGAATCTGCGGGTTTTGGTCGTAGATGATGAGATCGATTCGTTAGAACTGGTTAAAGTGCTGCTGGAAGATGAAGGGGCTATTGTACAAGCCGTATCCTCGGCTACCGCAGCTCTGCGATCGCTAACTCAAGATCAGTTTGATCTACTGATTAGCGATATTGGGATGCCCGAGATGAATGGCTATGCCTTCATCGGTCAGGTTCGCACGCTGCCATTACAGTCGAATGGAAAGATTCCGGCGATCGCCCTTACGGCCTACGCAGGCGAAACCAATCAGAAGCAGGCCCTAGCGGCTGGCTTTCAAGCCCACTTGGCAAAACCTATCGACCCGCAACACTTGTTAACTGCGATTGCGGAGATAATAGTGTCATGACCACGAATTCTGCCTAAAGGTTTGAGCATGGTGAAGTCCTATCAAATTCTCATGGTCATTGATGAGAGCCCCGGAAGCGAGCAGTACACGCGCCAGCTACAGTGGGATGAGGCTTTCACCTATACAGTTCTCACAGAACGGCAGGATGCCCAGATTTTGATGGCCTGTCAATCCCAGGCCATTGATGGCATCTTCTTAAAATGCTCGCCTCCCAACTTAAGCTCTCTCCAGCTTCTTGGTCAGCTTAAACAGCAGATGGGCGAGAGGTGCCCACCGATCGTCGTAATTGGCAGTGGAGATGCCGAAGTTGCCGTGCAAGCCTTAAAAAATGGGGCGACCGATTATCTGGTCGGAGAGCGGATGACGCCGGATAGCCTGCGATTTAGCATGCAGAGCGCCATCGAAAATGCTCAGTTGCGCCGGGAATTGCAACACAGCCAACAACAATTCCAGACCTCGGTTGAGAATATGCTGGACTGTTTCGGCATCTTCTCATCCATCCGAAATGAGTTAGGGCAGATTGTTGATTTTCGGATTGACTACCTGAACAAAGCGGCCTGGGAAAACAGCCGCGTGCCTCGAGAACACCAGATTGGGCGAGGGTTATGCGAGCTATGGCCGGGACACCGAGAATCGGGACTGCTTGACGAGTACTGCCGGGTTGTTGAAACCGGAAAGCCGTTAGTGAAAGACTCACTCATCTATGAGGGCGCCTATGGTGAGCCACAATTAGTACGGGTCTTTGATATTCATGCTTCTAAGTTAAATGATGGCTTCGTTGCCTCCTGGCGAGACGTCACCGATCGCAAACACCTTGAGTTAGAACTGAGCCAGACCATAGCAACCCTGCAACAAAACCAAAATCGCTTGCAACGGCTCATCGATACGGCTCCCATTGGTATCGGTATTGGCTCAGCCAATGGTGAGGTGAGCGTCATCAACGATGCCATGCTTGCCCTGCATGGCTACACCCGAGAGGAATTTGAACAACAGGGGATGAATTGGCGCGACTCCATCCCACCAGAGTTTGCAGATCGCATCGAGCCTACTATGGTCCAATTGCGGAACCAGGGCTTTCTCCCCCCGGAACAAAGGGAATTGCAACGGCGGGATGGGTCACGGGTTCCCATCTGGATCAGTGCCACTCAGTGGACAGAGGGTACAGACGAGCATGTAGCATTTGCCGTCGATCTAACCCAGCAAAAGCAATTTGAGGCAACGATCCAACAGCTCAATCAAGATTTAGTAAATCGGGTTTCTGAGCTACAAATCCTATTAGATATGACTCCTGTAGGTATTGCGATCGCCACCGATCCAGCCTGCATGAATATGCAAAGTAATGCTTATATCCGACAATTGCTGGGTATTAACCCTGGGGATAATATATCCAAGAGTGCGCCAACCCATGAGCCTCCCTACCGCGTTTTCCAAAACGGGCAGGAAGTTCCAGCTGAGGATTTACCGATGCAGGTTGCTGCCAGGCTGAATGTTGACGTGCGGGATGTCGAATTTGATATCTTGCTACCTGATGGTACCGGACGCAAAATATTAGCCTATGCGACTCCGTTGAAAGGTGACCAAAATCAAACACGGGGAACGATTGGAGTATTTTTGGATGTAACGGAGCGTGACCAGACTATAACCGCTCTTAAAGCGAGCCAGGAACGCTATCGGGAATTAGCAGAAGCAATGCCCCAAATGGTTTGGACTGCTGATGCAACCGGAACCGTTAATTACTGGAATCAACGCTGGTACGAATACAGCGGCTTGAGTGAAGCGGAATCAATGGGTTTAGCGGGTACTCATGCGATTCATCCTGACGATCGTGATCGTACCCTGGCCATATGGGCTCAGTCCGTTCAGCAAGGAAAACCCTTTGAGATTGAATATCGCGTGCGCCGTCGAGATGGCATTTACCACTGGTTTATCAGCCGAGGCATTCCCACCCAAGACAATCAAGGACAAATACTGGGTTGGCTGGGTACCGTTACAGACATTGATAACCAAAAGCGGTTAGAAGAGCGGCTACAGCTGGTGATGCGTGCGGTTAATGGATTGATTTTTGATTGGGATTTACATACTAAAAACGTTTATCGATCTGAGCAATTATTTGAACTGGTAGGCGTTCACCCAGAAGATGTTCCACCGACCGCAGACTGGTGGCAAGACCGCCTTCACCCTGAGGATCGGGCCCGACTGGAACCCAAACTTCCTGACTTATACGCCAGCTCTCACGAACTCTATGAAGGGGAGTACCGCGTTTGGCACGAAGAGGGAGGCTGGATCAGTGTTTGGGAGCGGGGTTGTCTAGTACGGGACGAACAGGGACAGGTTATCCGAGTCGTCGGCTCAACGGTTGATATTAGCGATCGCAAAAAAGCCGAAGCCGCTCTACAAGAGCGCAGCGAACACATTCAACTGCTATATGAAACAACCCGTGATTTGCTCTCATCCACGCAACCCCTGGCGCTGGTTGAAACGGTATTTAACAGACTCAAAGACCTGATTGGATTAGACGTTTATATCAACTATGTCCTGGACGAACACCAGCAGAAGTTACATCTCACTTTCTATGGTGGCATCCCTCAAGATGCTGTCCAGCAGTTGGAATGGTTGGATCTTGGGCAGGCCATCTGCGGCACCGTGGCTCAACAACGCTGCCAAATTGTACAGACCGATGTTCAAATCTTGACCAATCCCAAAGCACAATTAGCGCGATCGCTCGGTGTTACGGCCTACGCCAGTCAACCGCTAATTTCCCACGGAAAACTGTTTGGAACACTGAGCTTTGGCAGTCGTAGCCGTACCCATTTCACCCCCTCTGAGAAATCCCTTTTTCAAGCCATTTGTGACCAGATCGCGATCGCGATTGAACGGTCTGAACTCCTCACCTCGCTACAACAACAAACAGAAGAACTCATGCGGGTGAACCGCATTAAGGATGAGTTTCTCGCAGTTCTATCTCACGAGTTGCGATCGCCCCTCAACCCCATTTTGGGGTGGGCAAAACTTCTACAGAGCCACACGTTTGACGCAGCCAAAACCGCTGAAGCATTAGCCACGATCGAACGCAACGCCAAGCTTCAGACCCAACTCATTGATGACCTGTTGGATATCGCCAAGATTTTGCGGGGCAAACTTACGTTAGAAATGGCTCCCGTCAATCCAGTCTTTGTGATTGAGGCCGCCATCGACACCGTGAGAGCGGCTGCCCTGGCCAAAAACATCCACCTCCACTCCGTACTTCCTGCCATTGGGCAGGTCTCTGGCGATGCTGTACGGCTTCAACAAATTGTCTGGAATCTTCTGTCCAATGCCATCAAATTCACGCCCACCCATGGTCGGGTAAATATCCAATTGGAGCGGGTGATGGGCCATGAGCCATCGCTCATCGGTGCCGACCCCTTACACTTCTCTATTACCCATTACCCATCGCCCATTACTCCCTACGCCCAAATTACGGTTTCCGACACAGGGAAAGGCATCAATCGGGATTTTCTACCCCATATCTTTGAATCTTTTCGGCAGGAAGATGCTTCAACCACACGCAAGTTTGGTGGACTTGGGCTGGGCTTGGCGATCGTTCGTCAGTTAGTGGAAGCTCATGGCGGTACGATTACTGCCAGCAGCCCTGGTGAGGGGATGGGAGCAACCTTTACAGTTCGCCTGCCCCTGGTTGCACTGGAGCCAGAATTCTCACAGCCTAAGTCCGTGTTAAATCAAGAACCGGATTTGACGGGTATTCGGATTCTGATTGTGGATGATGAACCGGATGCCCGTGAGCTTTTAATGGTGCTGTTGACCCAGTATGGAGCCGAAGTCATAGTTGCGGCTTCGGCGATAGAAGCATTAGCTATGCTTCAACCAGTTCCACCCCACCTCTTGATTAGTGATATTGGCATGCCCAGTGTTGATGGCTATGCCCTGATTCAACAGATTCGTCAGCTCCCCCCTGAGAAAGGAGGTCAGATTCGGGCGATCGCCCTCACCGCCTATGCAGGAGAGAGCGACCAGCAGCATGCGATCACGGCTGGATTTCAACAACACATTGCCAAACCTATTGACTCAGATATGTTAATCAGAGCCATTATTGACTGGATATAAAAGTATTTATTTTTGCGTGCGCAAAGCGCACGCAAAAATATAGCCTTACGTAATTCTAAGCCCGTAACACTATCGAAAAGATTAGTCACCTATAACGAAAACAGCCATTATCCAGCGATGACCTTCCTGCTTAAAAATAGCTCGGTAGCCGATGGGAGAAAATGCATAACGACTGGAGACAAATCCACGATTTCCCTTGGGTGTAATAATGGGTCGCCAGCCTTCATTGGTTTCCAACAACTGTTGTTGTGCCTCAGATAGTTGTTCAAATCCCTGAGGATCAGTCTTAACCACCTCATGGGATACAACATCAACAGCAGCCTGATGGATACCAGGAGCCCGACGTACATTCACAGATTCTCCAACAATAAACACATCGGTGTAAGGATCATAACCACTCTGACCAATGGACTCTACTTCGCTGGCGGAAGAACAAATCCATTCCTGAGAATTATCGATAGCATCTCTGGGGCTACAGGGTGCATTGACAACCCGCTCCAGATGTTTCCAAAACACACTGTCAGGGTTATCAATGTCTAAGTCATCCAACGTTATATCAGGGCCAAAGCTGAGGTAAATATCAGGGGCAGCGATCGCCCGAATATCGTCAGCACGTCGCTCTTGAACGGTTTGCCTTAAGCTTTCACGAAAATTGTAGAAAGTACTACCAGGACGGGCAGCATCAACCAACCGAAACGGTCTGCGAGGATATGCCGCGACAGTACCCTTGCTGGAATGGAGTTGACCCGCTTGAGTGGTTGTAGAGGTGGAATACATAATAGAGTTTGCCGTTACAGGTGTTGTAGAGAAAGAAGAGAGAGATTGGCACATAGCCAGGACTATGACGAGCCCAGTAGCCCGTGGCAGAAGGCAGCGATACTTCAAGAACGTGACCTCTTAGTTCCAAACTTGTCTCTGAACTCACTCTAAGGTTGTCTTCGCTGGGGCACATCCCTCATGTCATTGACCTGACCGGACTATCTGATTGGGTGAATGAGCAGGTGGAACTGGGTGATGCCAGCAATTCTCAGTATGGGCATCAAAGCCAAGAGTTCACGCCCTACGGGCGTGAACTCTTGGCTTTGATGCCCGAAAACCGCGCGCCTTTGGCGCGCGGTTTTCGGGCCTGATTTCAAAATGAGAATTGCTGGGGTGATGCGCTAGCCTACTTGCAACACCCATGAGACATGCACTGCTGGACAACCGCTCTAGAAAGCTAAACGGCCCAAACGTCAAGAACCATCCCGGTCTGCCGTAACCTTTCCACCAGCACATTCCCTAACCCCGTTGCCGGAGTCAGAATACCGCCCCGGCTTTGGCCACCTGGTAATGCATCCTCTTGTAATGCCAAACTCAAAGCCGATTCACAAACAAACTTGACGGTTGCTCGGTTACCCGGATCACCCTGATCGCGGATCAATCCTCGCACTTTACGCCCATTTGTACCTGTCCCTATCAATTCGCAGGAGAACCAGCCCGTATTCATCGTTTGTTCAGACGGACCCTGGCCCGGTTTCGGAAGCAGGGGTTGGAGGAGCGATCGCACCTGCGCCTGCTGGAATACCCCCATAAAAACACCCAGCCCCGCAGTCACCCCTGTAGCCTGTAACCAGGCCAACGGCTCATTGAACTTGAAATACTCTTGATACGTGAAGTGGGGGCCATAGGGCTCTTGCCATTCTTCATATAAAGCCTGACTTCGGCGAACAATACGAGTGTTGACAGGGCCCATAAAAAAGGGAGCGACCCAGGTGTTGACCTCGGGAGCAAAGGATGGGGTTAAAGGATCACGATTACGATCAATTTCAGTCTGGGTGTGATGATGGGATGGATTGAGTAGAAATGGATCACTCAACTGTGCAAACGTGTTTGAATCCAACAGGTTAAAGGCCGATGCTAGCGTGCCACCGTTTAGCCCTCCAAATAGTTGAAAGTAAGCCTTCGCGTCTGCGCAAGCCGTGCCCAAAGACTGCTGCAGATATCGCACCATCAAGTAAGACCCCAAATCGGACGGAACAGAGTCAAAACCACAGCAGGGAATAATGCGGGTGCCATCGGCTGCGGCCTGAGCATGGTAACGATCAATCAATGTTTTGACCCAGGGAACTTCTCCCGTAATGTCGACATAATGCGTTTTGAACCGCACACAGGCGTCTACCAGTGTGTCGCCATAGAGGGCAAAAGGCCCGGCTGTCGTCAGAATTACCCGTGTCTGCGAAACAATGCGATCGATCGCCTCCTGATCCTGGCTGTCGGCCACCAACACATCTGCATCCACACCGACCTCAGCTTTAACGGCTTCGAGTTTTTGGCGGTTTCGTCCCGCGATCGCCCACCGCAACGACCCACCAGCAGCATGGCGGGCAAAGTATTGTACAGTTTGCTTACCAACAAAACCACTTGCACCGTAAAGAACAACATCATAAGGACGTTCAGCCATGGTCGGGGCTCCTGAAGAAGGGGCTATAGGGCGTCAGTTTACGCGATCGCCATTAAGTTTGGTTTGAATTCAGAGGAATGACAGACCTGCCTTCTAAGATCGATATAGGCCGTGATAAAGAAATCTGGTATTTTTTGATTTGTTTTACCCTTAACCAATAAGGACTTTGATGCAATCGTTATCTATGCCAAGCAAGGTATTTAAGCGCAATAACGTCGTAGTGCTGGGGCAGGGAGAGCAAACCATTATTTTTGCCCATGGGTTTGGCTCAGACCAAACGGCCTGGCGACATCAGGTTGAAGCCTTTCAGTCTGACTACCGCATTGTTTTATTTGATCACGTTGGGGCCGGGAAGTCTGATATGGCAGCCTATAGCCCCCACCGATATAGCTCCCTTTATAGTTACGCAGAAGATTTATTAGAGTTATGCGCTGAATTAAAGCTATCTCAAGCTATTTTGGTGGGCCATTCGGTGAGCGGGATGGTAAGCTTGCTGGCGGCTCTGGTTGATCCCAGCCGCTTCAAGCAGTTAATTTTCATGGGTGCATCCCCTCGCTATGTAAATGATGCGAACACCAGTTATATTGGTGGCTTCGAGCAGTCTGATCTGGATGCCCTGTATGAGGCCATGTCCTCTAATTACTATGCCTGGGTGAGCGGCTTTGCGCCCATCGCCATGGGCAACCCTGATCGCCCTGAACTGGCTACCGAATTTGCTAATACCTTAGCGGCTATTCGTCCCGATATCGCTCAGGCGGTATCACGGGTTATTTTTCAGTCTGACCACCGGGCAGAACTGCCGCGATTGAAAGTACCCACGACGATTCTGCAATCCAACAACGACGTCGCTGTCCCCCTTGTGGTGGGAGACTATTTGGCAAAGCACATTCCCAACTCGAAACTCATTAACATTAACGCTCAGGGGCATCTTCCTCATATTAGTGCGCCTCACGTCGTGACCCAAACTATTTCAGAATGTTTAGCCGCCTGAAGCTATTGCACGTTCATTCCTCTGGCAGCAACCCCTTACCATCATCCCATCCAGAGCAATTGCCCAGTTTTGAGCCCTTAGTGTTGGGCCTGGCCATGGCACTGTTCGGGTTACTTGTGTTAAGTGGCTGTTCTCCCCTGTTGTGGCTGGCTCCCGTCCTTTTTGGTGGGTTTACGTTACGTCCCCCATCACGGGCGATCGCCTTAACAGGAGCGCTTCTGTGGGGTTTCCTGCTACTCCTGAACTGGGACGAGGCTACGACTCGTCACCTGCTAACCCTGGCCGTCACTGTACTGTTGAGCCCGTTAACACGACGCTATTTATTGCAATGGGAATGGCAGAATGCGACCCAGACTACCCTGGCAAACTTGACCCAGGATGAAACCGCTGCCAGTCCGGAACAAGCGATCGCCTACGCCCTTACCACCCTAAAAACCTTCACCTGCTCCGATGGAGCCATTGTGCTGCGGCAGCTCGATGACGTTACGGCAGAAGCCTTGGTATCTCTTCCCGAGCATGCGCTCCCCGATCGCCTCACCACTCCAACATTATTTGCTGAAGCGATCGCCCAAAATTGCTGCGTCTACTACGAGGATTACCCCGCTACAGCTAATGCAGCGGCGGCTTTGGTGGCGCAAGGCGTGCAATCGGTAGCGGTACTTCCGCTATTGCAAGCTGAAGCTGTGCGAGGAGCCATTGTTCTATTTTGGTACGATTCCGTACAGTTCTCCCCACAATTACAACAGTTTCTAAAATCTATCCTCGGTGGGATGCGCAATTTGTTGCGCTTCCAGGATGTTACTTTGCGCCTGGACAATTTACAGGCACGGTTACGGGCCATTCTCGAAACCATTCCTCAGGGCGTCGTGTTTATTGATGAAAGTGGCGCACAGGGTTGGTTGAACCATGTAGCTGCCAAGCAATTAGGGTTACCCCACGGGGCAGCGGAGCCAATGGCGATCGCTCAGGCCATGACTGCTCTGAGGCTGAAGGCAGACAACCAGCAAGACATTGCCCGACAAGCTGCCCAATTGTTCACACAGCCCCAGGTCGAGATCCGAGATTGGCAGTGGTTTTTTAGCCAGCCTCAGTCCCAGGTCTTGAGCCTCTCCAGTACACCCATTTATCAGCGAGACATTCCCGGGCGTCTGTGGGTGATTGATGATATCACGGAGCGTTGGCAGGCCGACGTCGCAACCCAACAAGCCAAAGATATGGCAGAGGCTGCTAATCGGGCCAAAAGCGAGTTCCTGGCGAATATGAGCCATGAGCTTCGAACACCGTTGAACGGCATTCTCGGGTACGCACAAATCCTGAAAAAATCGGTCAGCCTGACGGAACAGCAAAGGAACGGCCTAGAAATTATTCATCACAGTGGTGAACATTTGTTGACATTGATTAATGACGTTCTAGATTTGTCGAAAATTGAAGCCAGGAAGATGGAATTGCATCCCCATGACTTCCATTTTTCTGCCTTTCTAGAAAACTTGGTGCAAATGTTCAAAGTTCGTGCCCGACAGGACATTGCCTTTGTGTATGAACCGATTGCACCGCTACCAACGTTTGTTCAGGCCGATGAAAAACGGCTGCGTCAGGTACTCCTGAATCTCTTGGGCAATGCCATCAAATTTACAGAGCACGGGCACGTTACCTTTCGAGTTCGACCTGTCGAGGATGACTTGCACCTGGGTCTAGCCAAGCTGCGGTTTGAGGTAGAAGATACGGGGGTTGGGATTGCGGACGAACAGCTAGACGCCATTTTTCTGCCGTTTCAGCAGGCAGGGGACAATCGACGACAAATTGAGGGAACTGGGTTGGGATTGACCATTACCCGTCAACTTGTGCAACTGATGGGCAGCGACATTCAGGTGAAAAGCCTACCGGGCAAGGGCAGTACATTCTGGTTTGATATTGTTCTCCCAGAAATGACTAACCAGGGTGGGATCTCTGCACCACCTCCACCCGCTATTGTGGGGTATGCGGGCGATCGCCGCAAAGTGCTGGTGGTCGATAACCAGTGGGAAAATCGCGCGGTTCTCGTAGGGCTGTTGAAACCGTTAGGATTTGAAATCATGGAGGCAGTGGATGGGCAAGATGGACTGAATAAGGCCTATGAGTTTCGTCCTGATGCTGTTTTAATGGATCTGGTAATGCCCATCATGGATGGGTTTGAGGCGATTCGACGGTTACGGTCGTCGCCAACACTGAAGGATATTGTGATTATCGCCGTCTCTGCCAGCACGTTAGACTTTGATCAGGAGACCAGCCGCAAGGCAGGTTGTAATGGATTTCTGCCCAAACCGGTGCGCGAAGAGGATTTGTTGCAACATCTGCAAGCCTACCTCAACCTGACATGGGTTTACCAACAAGTTGAGGAAAAGTCCCAGAAGGTAGAGAAGCCTGACGAGGCGATTGCCACAGATACTTCAGTAGCTATTTCCGGCGCGCTGGCCACTCTGCCGGCCAAGGCAGAGCTCGATACACTACTCGATTTCGCGATGCAGGGCGATTTACAGGCTATTACGGACCACATTGCCCAGCTAGAGCAGACTGACGAGCGTTGGTTGACGTTGACACACCCTCTAGCTCAGTTGGTTAAGGGCTTTGAGGAGCAGCAGATTTTAGAGTTGATTCGCCAGTATCGAGAGCAATTATGAACACTGTCAGCCCTTCGACAATTCTGATTGTTGACGATACGCCAACGAATCTGAATGTCCTGTTCGACTTCTTGCGCAATTCTGGCTTCAAGGTGTTGGTTGCCCAGAGTGGCAAGAGTGCCTTGCAGAAAGTGGAATACGCCAAACCAGACTTGATCTTGCTAGACATTCTGATGCCAGAAATGGACGGGTTTGAGACCTGTCAGATATTGAAGTCCCGACCTTCGACCCAGGAAACACCGATTATCTTCATGACGGCCCTTTCAGAAACCGTCGACAAGGTGAAGGGATTACGGTTAGGAGCCGTCGATTACATCACCAAACCCTTTCAACAGGAGGAGGTTTTGGCACGGATTCAGCTTCACCTGAACCTCCGGAACCTCACCCGCCAGATCCAGGAACAAAATGCTCAGCTTGAACAAGAAATTCAAGAACGGATTCAGGCTGAGGAGCGGGTGCGGCAACGCGAGGCACAGTTGCGGCTGCTCACCGATGCGCTGCCCGTTATGATTTCTTACATCGACCGTGAGCATAACTATCGCTTTGTCAATCGTGGCTACGAAGACTGGTTTCAATGTTCGCGAGAAGACCTTGAAAACCATCACATGCGTGATTTGATGGAAGATGAATTATATAAAGAACTTCTTCCAAAACTAGAGCTGGCACTCTCCGGTCAAACCGTTACGTTCGACAGCACCCTAACGCGTGAGGGTCATTTACATCACTTTGAGTTCGCCTATGTACCTCATTTCGACGACGATGAAGTACAGGGAACTTACGTACTGATGCAGGATGTGACGGAGCGTAAACAGCTTGAACGTCAGTTACTGCGATCGCAACGGATGGAAAGTTTAGGCACTTTAGCCAGTGGCATTGCTCATGATTTAAACAACGTATTAACTCCCATTCTTATGTCAGTTCAATTACTGGCGATGAAACATAAGGATGAACAAAGTCAGCAATGGTTAAAGTTAGTCGAACGGAATACTAAACGAGGTGCTGACTTAATACGTCAGGTGATGTCTTTTGTACGGGGTATCGAAGGCACGCATACATTGATTCAGCCTGATCAATTACTGCGCGAGATCAAGCAAATCATAGATGAAACATTTCCAAAATCCATCACAATTTCAACGCATATTATCCCCGAGCTCTGGGCGGTTTCTGGTGATTCAACTCAGCTGCATCAGGTCCTGATGAATCTCTGTGTGAATGCACGGGATGCCATGCCTCAGGGTGGGCAACTCAAGCTTGGTGTAGAAAATCTAGAGATTGACCCAGCATTTGTCCACATTCATCCAGAAGCTAAAGTCGGTAGCTATGTCCTGATCTCCGTTGCAGATACAGGTGTAGGTATTCCCCCTGACGTTATTGATCGTATTTTTGACCCCTTCTTCACCACCAAGGAATTCGGGCAGGGTACTGGGTTAGGCTTATCAACGGTGCTGGGTATTGTCAAAAGTCATGGTGGTTTTATCACGGTTTCCAGCAAACCTGATGTGGGTACACAGTTTAATGTGTATTTACCCGCGATCGCCCCAGCAGTACCGCTTCCGTCCGAAGATAATGAACTGCCCATCGGGCATGGCGAAACTGTTTTAATCGTGGACGACGAAGCCGCCATTCGCGAGATCGCAAAACACTCCCTAGAGGCCTTTGGCTATCAAACCTTAACAGCAAATGATGGGCTTGAAGCCATTTCCATTTATGTGCAACATCCTCAAAAAATCGATCTGGTGATCGTCGATATGATGATGCCCTCTATGGATGGGTCTCTAGCTATTCGGGCGTTAAAGGAGATCAATCCTGACGTGCGGATTGTAGCCATAAGCGGTTTAATTACCAGTGAAACATGCAGCAATCTAACAGATACTGACGTTCTTGCCTTTCTACCCAAACCTTTCACCACTAAAGATTTGCTAACCACCCTCAGCAAGATTGTAAAACGTTGAACAGGAGTGGCAACAAGAAACTCTTCGCAGATTTTTGCCTTGTAGAGGTAGTTTTATTTTTATCTCATACTAAATATAACGTCAGTTCGGGATAAGCCGAACCGCCCATTATTGCGTGCGCGACGCGCACGCAATAATGGGCTTTTTCGAGTGCCGCGCGAAGCGCGGCACTCGAAAAAGCCCTTAACCCGAACTGAGGTTAAATATAGCGGCGGGTAACCGCGTTAAGTACAAAAATGGTGGTGTAGGGAGCAAAGAGGCCTACACCACCGTGCGGAACCAACATGCAAAGCGCCATAAACGGCTTAAAATTTCTTGTGATTCGATTTGCTACAGGGAAACAAAATATCTGCAATTTTGACTCCAGTGAAAATAAGCAAGCCGACCACTACAATGCTGACGTAGATCGGTACAACAAAAACCATAAGATAAGTTCTCCGCTGAAATCAAAACAGCCGATATCCACGTTTTTATAGCACTTTGACGTTGACGAAGTATGGGAATGTGGGAGGTGAGCAACCGCACTACTGTTGATTTATGCTATATATATGGCAGCTTTTTTAACTTAGCGAATAGATATGACAATGCTATGAACCTAGTATTGCGATCGCCCGTTTTCATGGGGTAGCAGGAGAAAACATATACAAGGGTCAGAAGATAAAACTACTTCTAAATTCCAGATTTTGTTTTAGGTGCTTCGCCCTCACACAAAATCTGGGTTTTAGAGGTTTTACCCTGTACTGGTACCACAATCTGTCAGCTCTCAACCCTTGCGCATAATGCCAGAATTGCTTGAACTAACGCTTCGGGCTCCACAGGTTTTGCTAGATGCTTCTGAAAGCCAGCGGCGATCGCCTGTTGATAATTCAACTCTCCTGCATAAGCTGTGAGGGCGATCGCTGGAATAGCTCCGCCCTGCTGGGAAGGCAAGGCACGAACATGCTTAATAAACATATAACCATCCATTTCGGGCATGCCAATGTCGCTTAATAGCACATCGGGTTTGTGCCGAACAAGGGTTTGTAAAGCGTCTTTCGCCGTCGCCGCTGCCATCACAGTAGCCCCAGCCTGTTCTAGCACAAACAGGAAAAAGTCACGGGTGTCCTGTTCATCATCCAGCAGCAGGATTCGTAAGCCTTTTAATGGAGTATGAAGGCTGGGGGACATCGGCGTTGCATCCTGAGTTGGGCTCCTGCCCCCTTTTTGTAGAGCCTCTTGCAGGATCGGTAACCTGACGACAAACGTGGCACCCTTTCCATCACCCAGGCTCATGGCTGCGATGGTGCCTCCATGCAGTTCAACAATGTGCCGGGCGATCGCCAATCCTAACCCTAACCCCCCAAACCTCCGGGTTGTTGCACCATCTGCCTGCCGAAAGGTATCAAATACATAGGGCAAAAACTCAGGATCAATCCCCTGTCCTGTATCGGTTACCTGGATTTGGGCGTAATGGGGCATGGCGAATGGGGAATAAGCAGAAACCGTATCTTCTAATAGTTTCCCAGGCCCCATGACCTTCTCTAACTTCACATCAATCTGCCCTCCCACCGGAGTAAACTTGACCGCGTTAGAGAGTAGGTTCCACGCTACTTGTTGTAACCGGCCAGAATCCCCAGAAACTTTGCCTATATCCGATTCAACATCAATATGAATTTGAACCGATTTAGTATTTGCAGCCAGGCGAATGGTTTCTACGGCTGCATGGATAATGTTCGCCAAGTCAAGGGGCTGACTATCCAACCGCAGTTTGCCCTGAAGAATGCGTGAGACATCAAGTAAATCTTCAATCAATTGGGTTTGTAGCTGAGCATTGCGTTCAATCGTTTCCAGGGCACGGGCTGTGGTAGCTGCATCGTATTGGCGCGATCGCAGCATCTTCGACCAGCCCAGAATTGGATTGAGGGGTGTTCGCAGCTCGTGGGAGAGAACCGCCAGAAACTCATCTTTAATCCGATTGGCGGCTTCTGCATCGGCACGTGCGGCCTGTTCGGCAGCAAGGCTACGGGCTAGAGCAAGCTGAGCCTGGCGCTGTTCTGTTACATCCCGGATTGTTACAACCACCAGAATAATTTGTCCTTGCTTATCGCGAACAGGCGTGCCGTTATAGCTACCAAACCAAATTTTGCCAGTATCCCGACGATGAATCTGGGCCTCGTAATTAGAAACGGTTTCACCCTTCAAAGCTCTGGCAACCGGCCATTGTTCTACGGGAACAAAGTTACCCTGCAAATCCCACACTTCAAAGGTGTCTGGGAACTCGTGAAGATGTCGCTGTATTTGCTCCATGGTATCGTACTCATGCAAGGCAAGCGCTACCGGATTGCACGCCAGCAGATTGCCCTGGGGATCTGTAATGATTAATCCCTCTCGCATGTTGTTGATGACCGCTTCAAGCTTGTCCAGGCTCGTTCCGAGTTCATGAAGTAACTGTTCACGCTCGGCCTCTGATTTCTTGCGATCGCTAATATCCAAAAATGCTGCGACCGATCCTCGAACAACACCCTCATCATTCAATAATGGCTTAGCATAACCAAACAAATTAAATATACGACCGTCTCCCCGAACAATATCAACTTCCGTTCCTTTAATTTCTGTTTTGTGAATGGCAGCATAGCGTAAGGGAAATTCATCCGGAGTGAGCTCTTGCCCCTCTCTTACAAGCTTGTAAGTAGGAGGCGATGTTGTGTCTGGCGTATAAGAAACATTGGCATCTGGGGTAAGCCCCAAAATTTGAGCAAATGCCGGGTTGGATTTTACTTGTTTAAATTCGGAATCGGAGGCGATTAAGACGCCAATGGGAATGACTTCAAACAGTGTTTGCAAATCTTGGTTGAGTGCGGCGATCGCCTGTTCCCGCGCTTCAATGGCAGTCGCCATCTCATCAAAGGCTCGGGCCAGTTGTCCTAACTCCCCAGAGTCATAGGGCAGTTCCGTCCGGGCACCCAACTCGCCTCCCTGAAGCCGTTGAGTTGTACGGACAAGAGACTTGACCTTACGGGTAAAGAAGACATCACCCCCAAACCAGGCAGCGGTTAGGGCTAAAACGGTTACACATCCTAACCCCAGCAGATTTTGTCTTAAAAGCTGATTTCCTTTTGCAAAAGCAACCCTTTTAGGAACTCCAATACGAATATGAATACTTTGGTCGACAGAGCTATTGCCCAAGGTCGTAAAAGCATAAAGCCGCTCAACCCCATCTAAACCCAATGCTTCGGTTGTTCCCTCTTTTTGACTTAACACGACTTTCGTCATAGGAGAATTTGGCACGGATTTCCCGATCCAACGTTCTGAATCTGGATAACGAACCAAAACGGTGCCGTTGCGATCAGCTATGGTTACAACCGCTCCCTCAGGCAGCTCCATCTCAGTGACCAGTTGTTCCAACCACGACAGTTCCAGAGCCGCTAGCACGATTGCCTTCAGCTCACCAGCTTCATCGAGAATGGGATAAGCAAAATTGAGCGTCGCCTTCCCCGTGACGCGGCCAACTTGATATTCTCCAATGGTAAAATCACGGGTTTGCCGGGCAATGCGAAAGTACGCGCGATCGCTCACGTTGATGGATTCTGTCGCTTCAGGGGCGCTACACATGACGTTGCCTGCCGCATCGACCACACCCAACCCGGCATAAGCCTGGTATTCTGGCAGCAAGTTTGTCAGTAATTGATTACAGGCTTCTACATTCCCATTGCGGATTTCAGGCATTTGGGAAAGGGCAATCAGCAATTGACGCGCCCCTTCACTGGTTTGGCGTTGATTCGCTGCTGCAAACCGGGTTAATCGCAATAGATTCTCCTGCACCTCAGCCACTGCACTCCGTCGTTGCGCTGCGGCAGTATGCAAAATGAGCCCCAAGGCCGGAATAACCGCCAGGAGAACAAGCAACATTAAGCGAGTACGGAGACTAGAGAACCCGGGAGAACGGAACCAGGAGAGCATTATTGTTACGCCTTTTCTCCGCTTTATGGAACAAAGCTGCCCAATCATAATGCTGAAAAGCCAGCTTTAAGCTATAGCTATATTCACATCTTTTACCCCATCACAGCCGAGTCTAGAATCTTGAATTTTGCCTTTGATATAACAAAATTTAAGATTACAGACTTAGGTAATGCTCTAGACATGTAGATAGGGCGTGGTAAAAGGGGCACGAAGTCTCCCTTTCACCACACTCCATCTACATGTTGAAACCTGGTCAGACTAACCACAAGCAAATTCATTGACACTAAAAATAGAGAAGAAAATAGAGCCAAAACGAAGGCGAAAACAGATTACAAAATCCATCTAAAGATAGATCTATTTTATCTGCGTTTTCACCTATGCAAATTCAACACTAACGTCCTCATTTTTCTACGGCTCTGTGTTAGAAAAAGAAAAGTATTTGTTCTAGGCATAAGATAAGAGTCTACTCACATCTTAGGAGATTTCCAGCAATGAAATTACCCCCCAGGATGTTGGTGTTTTGCCCGCTTCGCGGCCAAAACACCAACATCCTGGGTAAATTCTTATGCAGAAACCTCCTTATGCCTAAAACAAAACCAGAGGGGTAGTTTCTGTCGCTTCGCCATAGAAACTACCCCTCTAGATTCTGATGTAGAACCGGAGTATTTAGAATCTGACTTTCCTCTGCAAAGGAATTATCCACCAGATAATACAAATCAATGCCGCTATGATGGCAGTACCAATGTGGGCCCATCTACCTCCTACTACTTCACTTAGAACCAATTGAGTAGTTGAGATTAAAGCAGTGGAGAGCGCAATTGTTCCAGCAATAATAATGCGAGTTGACATGCGTTTAAATTTTACGCGATGCCTTAATGGCCGTTCAACTCGGTGTTGTGCAGCTGGGGCACTAAAGCAAATCAGGCTAGTAATGGCAGAAATAAAAGCAACAATATAAACCCATTTCTCAACAGGAGCGATCTTTACAAATCCCTCGCTAAAGGGTAGAAGAACAAGAAACCCAGCTAATATTTGACTCCCCTGTTGCAGAACCCGAAGTTCCTGCAACATTTCATTTAAGCTTCTTGGATCATGATCACTGCTATTGAGCGTTTCTTGAGAAGTAACTGACATATCTTGCTTTTGCATGAGTTAATATGATAAGTCATGAAACTGAAAAGGTAGGAAATTCTACCCATCCTAGATGCTTAAATTAAGGATAAATTAAAAGGTACGCTAACGTCTCTATAAAGCGGAGTCTAAAGCTAAAAATCATTCTTTAGACAGAAACGAGCGTCCCTAATATTGTATTTCGCGGCGAATTAGAATTCTAATTTTTAATAGCGTAACCCTTGAAAAAAACTTGAGTTTTGGATTGGCAGAAGCAACACATATTTTGTTCAAAAAATATTAATTGTGCTTGCCCTTTATAGGAGCTCCTCCACCAACAAAATCTACCTTCTGAGGTGGGCGAGATACCCATCCCACAAAGCTTTTAGGGTAGAGAGGTACAGAGATAGATGTGGGACACTGCCCTATATCCACCTCTCTACCTTGAAGGGCTGCAAGTAAGTTTAAAATCACCGATTAAACAACCTGTAATTGTTTTTGAGAGAGGGGTGGCAAAGTCGTTCTTTCTTCAAAAACAATTACAGGCTATTTAATATACGATATTTGACTGTAATAAAGAGCGATGGGATATTTTGCGCACAAATCCTTATTACGGTCATTCAATGAGATGCTGTTATCTTGTCATATTGAATTGATGAACGCTTCTTTCACATGGAGAGACTCTGACATGGAAGCTGTCCGCCAAAATTTAGTAATCTGTTCACTTACTTGTTGTGGATAGAAGTAGTGAAAAAAGTAGCGACCACCTGGACACATCCAAAGGTGCGAAGCTGGATGCTCAAAATGATGCTGCCATTTCTGTAATTGATTTAAGCCAATAATCCCATCATCTACACTACCGCAAACCAGTAGGGGAACGGACACTGTAATAGGTAGTAAGTTTGTAGTACGAAATAAGTTATGGGGAGAGAGCGAAGAATACAAATCTTGCTCCAGCACTTTGACGAAAGATTCAATGGTGTCCTTTGAGGGGCAGCGCAACAGGCTATACACCATCTGGCGCAGAACCGTCTGCTGAGCACAAGGAAGCAACCGGCGCTGGGCGTAATAGTGGGCTTGCCAGTCGACTGCAGGGTGAGCCCCAACGGAAAGAAGCGTGAGCGATCGCACCCGTTCAGGATGCCTTTGGGCATAGAGTAACCCTAACAGTCCACTGATACCATGACCCAATAAATGAATGGGACGATCTCGCGACTTGAGATAGTCATGCAATAACACCAATGCTATTGCGAAGGAGGTGGGCTCATCGGGCGTCTGTTGATACTCCCACTGGGCCAGGGAAGTAGCCCGGGAGAGGCATCTGAGCAATGGGCGATCGAAGCCCTGCAAGGATGGACTAACGTTGAGCCAGAGGGCATCAGAAGAATGAGGCATTGCGAAATTCCTTAGCATTGCTGTTCAAGCAGTCTTTTAATGGTCAGGTCGGTGAGAAGCGTGTAGCTAGCGAGAACTAGGGTGTACTTTTGAGCTGCCTGAAAGAGCCGTCCTTAACCGTTGAATTGTTGTACATCTGCATAGTGGCCTTACAAGTCAAGAACCTCACTTATTGAGAATATAAATCAATAAGCTCACAAAACCTAGATTAAAATCTTTCGCAGTAATATGAGGTTAAGTATTGTTAACAGAATTTAAGAGCGAACTGGACGTTGTAGAGACAGAAGACTTATTATGTAAGGTTTAAAAGTTTGACAAGTCTACTGCTTTCAAGGCATTTGAATGTTCTAAGTCTATATGAAATAAGTTTTTTGCTAGCCGAACCCATTCCTACCTTATCCGGTTTGACATGGGTAACGAACCTAGAAGATGGATCAATTTACCAGAGCTTATTAGTACTAGATCTCAATAAGACTGCATATCCTCACAACATAGCTTCTATTGTGCGGGCGATCGCACTACACACCCTGTTCCCAACTCTCCCAACAAAAATGGCGAGTGTGATGCCCTTAGGCCACACTCGCCATTTTTGCGAGTTTTGATGCTGAATGTTTGCAAGCATTCAGCATCAATTCTTAGACTGGTTCAGCTTCTTGAGTTTGAGATTGATCCACAGGGCGACGTTTGAATTGTGTGACTGCGATCGTTGTAATAAAGGTGCCAACGGCGATCGCCGCAATGTACAAACCAATATTCCCAACGGCATTGGGGATAGCCAGAACAAAGATGCCACCATGGGGCGCTCGTAAGGTGCAATTGAACAGCATGGACAATCCCCCTGTTACAGCAGAACCGAGAATACAAGCGGGTAGAACGCGTATGGGGTCATTGGCTGCAAAAGGAATTGCACCTTCTGTAATAAAAGAAATGCCCAATACAGAAGCAACTTTTCCGGCCTGTTGTTCTGCCAGCGTAAACTTACGCTTCGCTATAAATGTGGCTAGAGCCAGACCCAGGGGTGGCGTCATACCCGCGGCCATCACAGCCGCCATCGGGGCATAGATGTTGCTGGAGAGTAACCCAACTGCAAAGGTGTATGCGGCCTTGTTGACAGGGCCACCCATATCTACCGCCATCATCGCACCAAGGATCAGTCCCAACAACACCGCGTTGGTGCTACCCATACCTTGCAGAAATGAAGTTAACCCATCCATGATGGCGCGTACGGGACCGCCAAACACATAGACCAGCAATAAACCCACCACGAGAGTTGCCAGTAACGGAATTACCAGCACCGGCTTCAAGCCCTCAAAGTTCGTCGGCAAGTTAATCTTATCGCGCACAAATAGGGCGACATATCCGGCTAAAAATCCGGCTAAAATGCCGCCGAGAAAACCCATACCCAGGTTGGCCGCCAGCATCCCACCGATCAGGCCAGGAGCCAGACCAGGACGATCGGCAATGGAGAAAGCAATATAACCTGACAGGACGGGAACAATCAGTGCAAAAGCAGATTTTCCGCCAATTTGCATTAAGGCATCACCAAACGTACCCTCCGGTGGATTAATGCCAAACACGAAAGACAGGGCAATGATCAAACCCCCTGCTACGATAACGGGCAACATGAAGGATACACCCGTTAGCAGGTGCTTATAGGGACCAAGGCGTTTCTGCGATCGCTCCGCCTTAATCCGCTGCACCGAGTCTAAATAGGCTTGCCCACCACCCTGGGGAGCGGGAGCGGCGAGAGCAGCCCGGACGACCTCAGAGCCATCGTGAATCGCAGCCTTTGTGGAAGTTTCATACACTCGCTTACCGTCAAAGCGGGACAAATCCACATGGGTATCGGCCGCGATGACCACTGCATCGGCTCGTGCAATTTCGTCTTCCGTCAAGGCCGTTTTTGCCCCAACAGACCCCTGGGTTTCGACCCGCATCTCATGACCCAGTTTGGCAGCTCCTTGCTTCAACGCTTCAGCGGCCATAAAGGTATGCGCAATGCCCGTGGGACAGGAAGTAATCCCCACTAAGAATTTAGAACCCGTTGTAGGCGTTGTTGCGGCAAGAGCCGCCGTCGCTTCTGTTGGTTCATCCGGCATGGGGTCATGGGGATGGGGCGTCGTTTTAAGCCGCGAAAGATCAGGAGCCGACTGTAGCAGGGTGACTGCATTCTGAATCACCATCTCTGTATTGCGAATCGCCTCACTACTCGACACTGCATAGATCGGCTTGCCTGCGAAGCGCTCCCGATCAAACTGGTGATCGGTACCGACAATTACCAGATCTGCCGCCTGAATATCGTCGTTAGACAGCGATGCTACACCCGGATCTTCCGCTTTTAGTTGATGCCCTAACGCTTGAGCCGTACTCTTTAGGGCTTCCGCCGCTAAATGGTTGTGCGCATCTCCCGCTGCACTGTTAGTTACCGCAACAATTTTTGTCATTCGATCTATCCTGATTTACACAAAAGTGAATAACTAAAGAATGAAATTGTGAATGCAAATACTCAAAGGAAAACCTTTCTTCTCTCCGTTGCCTGCCCTCTGACGTCCTAATCCAGATGCCGCAATGTGACGCGATCGCCATACTCTGCAATCGTCGCCATCGGTGGCAGCCGGGGACCAATCTGCGTGAGCGCCCCCATCGCAAATGCTGTTCCCAGGCGGGCGCAGGCATCTAAGGGCTTCCCCTGAATGTGAGCCGCTACAGTCCCCGCGACCATCGCATCTCCGGCTCCCACCGTACTTTTCACATCGACCGATGGCGGTTGCGCGTGAATGGCATTATCCGCATCCACAAACAACGCGCCATCCGCTCCAAGCGACACGACCACCCAACGAATACCCTGCTGCACCAGAGAACGGGCTGCTTCAACAAGGCGAGCTTCAGTATCGAGGGATTGCCCCAACACCTCCTGCAACTCCAGTTGATTGGGTTTGATGAAATCGGGAGCGGCGGCGATCGCCTGCTGCAACGGGGGGCCACTGGTATCGAGAACGACGTGTTTTCCAGCTTGCTTAAGGCGGGTCGTCATCTCTTGGTAAATACTGGGCGGCACTCCAGCCGGTATGCTCCCCGATAGGATGAACCACTCATGGCGAGCCGCTAACTGCTCAAACACCTGGTCTAATTGTTTTAGGTCGTCCTCGACAGGAGATTGGCCGGGAAAGTTGATATCCGTCACCTGTTGCTGGGCTTCGTCCACAATTTTGACGTTGACGCGGGTGTTGCCAGCGATGCGAACAAAGTGATTGGCGATCGCCTTTTGCTGAAACAGCGCTTCAAACCGCTCTGGATTCTCGCGGCCCAACAATCCGGTCACGCTAACGGCATAACCGTAATCCGCTAGAAAGGAGGCGACATTGACCCCTTTTCCTCCAGCATCCGTTTGTTCCCAAGCCACTCGGTTCACCGCATTGGGGGTGAAATTGGGAATAGCCGCTGTCTGGTCAACAGCCGGGTTTAGCGTTACGGTGACGATGCCCGGCGATGGAGTAGTCATAGACTGCGAACCTCCTCCGCGGTCTGGCAACGCAGCGATCGTTGAGCCAGTTTTTGCATGCGCGTCAGAGGCAGACTACGAATGCGCGCTTTCACCGCCGGAATGCTGGCAATACTCATGCTGAGTTCCGACACCCCTAGCCCCGTGAGAATGGCTGCACCGAGCGGATCTCCCGCAATACCGCCGCAGACACCAACCCACTTACCCTCAGATTCGGCGGCTTCGACGGTCTGGGCGATCGCTCGCAATACCGCTGGGTGCAACCCGTCTGCCTGCTTGGCCAGAGCCGGATGCCCCCGATCCATGGCCAACAGGTATTGCGTCAGATCGTTGGTACCTACTGAGAAGAAATCGACTTCCCGGGCAAACTCCCTGGCCATTAGAACAACGGATGGCACCTCCACCATCATCCCAACTTCTAAAGGCGGTGCATTAAGGCTGCGCCGTACAGACTCCAAAATCGCCTTGGCAGCTCGTAGCTCCTCTAAGGTTGCCACCATAGGAAACATGATGCGGAGGTAACCCGACGAGGCTGCTTGCAGAATGGCACGCAGCTGCGTCTCAAATAGCTCCCGCTGAGTCAGACACAGGCGAATGCCTCGTACTCCCAAAAATGGGTTCTCTTCTGCGGGCAGATTTAGATAGGGAATTTCCTTATCACCACCAATGTCCAATGTCCGCACAATCAGGGGCAAGCCGTTCAAACTTTGGGCCATGCGCTGATAAGCGGCGCTCTGTTCTGCTTGGGTGGGCGGCTCTGTGCGGTTTAGGAACAGAAATTCGGTACGCAGGAGGCCTACTCCTTCACCCCCCGCTAGAATCGCTTGCTCGGCCTCCTCCGGTGCCCCAATGTTGGCAACTACCTCGACTCGATGACCATCTGGGGTCAAGGCAGGTTGGAAGCGTGATTGCCATTCCACATCCCGCAACGCCAGGTGCTCCTGCTGAGCCTGGGCTGCAACGACCAAATCGGCTTCGGAGGGTTGGGCGTAAAGAACACCGCGATCGCCATCCAGCACTGCCACCCCACCCACAGGCAGGGAGAGTACAGTCTCTCCAGCACCTACCACAGCAGGAATGTTGAGCGATCGCGCCATAATCGCGGCATGGGATGTCGCCCCACCCCGAGCCGTACAGAAGCCTTGAATCCGGGCCGGATCAAAACTTGCCGTGTCTGAGGGGGTCAGATCGTTCGCCACTAAAATCACAGGCGTGTCGGGCAATTGCACAGTCTCATCAACGCGCTCTGCCAGGTGCCGCAGCACTCGTTGACCAACATCGCGCACATCTGTCGCTCGCTCTGCCAGCAGCCGATCGCTCAGTCCTTCTAATGTCTTCGCTCGCGCCTCAGTTTCCTGTTGCCAGACTGAGGC
Source organism: Leptolyngbya sp. PL-A3 (assembly GCF_039962325.1). Classification (NCBI taxonomy): domain Bacteria; kingdom Bacillati; phylum Cyanobacteriota; class Cyanophyceae; order Leptolyngbyales; family Leptolyngbyaceae; genus Leptolyngbya; species Leptolyngbya sp. PL-A3. The sequence continues at coordinate 105,027 of NZ_JAMPLB010000014.1, read as the reverse complement.
TGCAGTTTGCCCAGAGGCTAAGCGAGCGGTGGTCGCTTGCAACAACTCAGGGTCATCCAAGAATTCCTGATGTGCTTGAAAGATGGCAGCTTTTCCGGCACCGGCTCGTTGTTTTACCGTGTCATATAAATCGGATAGTTCTGCTTTAGCCGTCGCGATCGCGGCCAACAACTTCCGCAGCTCTGCTTCGGGGCTTTCGGCCGTTTCAGAGAAGATGAGGCGGCTGCGTTCATAGCGGTGTAGGGGAGCGATCGCAATTCCCGGTGAAGCAGACACTCCATTGATGCTAGGTGAACTCAGGTTAAGGGCTGGTAACTCAATAACGGGGGTTGTTGGCTCCTCATCGGTTTCCTCTAATCCCTCTTCAACAGCAACTTGCAACGCTTTCAGGGCGGCGGCAGCATCCCTTCCTCGGGCCATCAAGCGAATTGTGCTACCAGACTCTACCCCCAGCTTTAGGAGGGACATTAAGCTTTTGCCATTGGCCGTGCGATCGCCACACCGCACCTGAATGTCTGCATCAAAGGCTTTAGCTCGTTCTACAAATGCCGTCGCCGGGCGGGCATGTAGTCCTGATTTGCCTCGAATAACTAAATCAACGCCCTGCTCAAACTCTACATCCTGCTGATGACCATTAGACGAGCCTGCAGTCTCGGTCGTGGAGCGGGTTAACCGTTCGATGATTTCGCTGGGGTCATTGGTGTGAACTAATCTTTGTACCGCAGCCGGGTCATCTAACACATGAGTCAGGTTTGTGAGAATTTGTAAGTGCTCATCCGAGCGGGCTGCAATGCCTACAACCAGATGCACTCGTTCCCCGGGATTCCACTCCACTCCATCCGGAATCTGCGTCACCGAAATCCCTGTTTTGCGAATCCAATCTCGGTCTTGAGGCTGCCCGTGAGGAATGGCGATGCCATTACCTAAATAGGTGTTCGCTTGCTCCTCTCGCCGCAGCATACTATCGACATAACCGGGTTCTACAAAACCGCTATCAACCAGCAATTTTCCCGCTTGTTGAATTGCCTCTCGCTTGTTGCCAGGTCGAGCTTTCAGACAAACATTTTCCAGCCCTAAATTAATCATTCACACAATCCTTCAACAGCTTAAAAATTTAATGCTTAAAAACTCTCCCCCAACAGGGGGTGGCAAAAACTCATATTGCTGTACACAGGCGATGCGCAATGCCTGTTGTACAAAAGCCTCCAAAGAGAACGCAAGCCAAACAACCACGGTGTAGCTTCAGCCCTAACTTTCTTGATTATGAAAGTAGAAACTACTAAATTGAAGGCCACTTCAAAAAACGATAGGTTTTATCCTTCAAAGCAATGTTTTATTACATTAAGGCTGTCTAAAACCACCCTAAAGTAGGATGAAAATTCTTAGTTAATAAAATGTCTAATACTTAAGATAAAGTCGCTAATTTTAGCGCAAAACAGACAGGTTTGCTTCTGTTCAATACCTTCACTGAACTCCCAGTTGCCTTACTAAGGATTACAAACAAAATAGCCTGTAATTCTTTTTGTGGGAGGGGCAGCGAAGCCGCCCCTCCCACAAAAAGAATTACAGGCTATTTAATACACGATACTAAGCATTGAACTACCTAGCGGTAGGTAGGATTAAATATGAAGCCCCAAAAAGCTATGCTGTGTGCTTCGCAAACGGCACAGCCTGCTGAATAGAGTTAGGCTGTTAACTAGCCCTAGACCTGTTTTAGTAGGTGCCTGGGTGCCATTATCCGGGATGTAGTAGAACTTGCCAAAATTGCAAATGAGATTGCGATTCGAAATCCGGTTCTCGTATTGGTTGTTAAAGAAATTAGGAGTTAAAGACGACAAGAAGCAGAAATCCGTAATAATTCCGTTAAAATTTGATCAAGCAAGATTGAGTGGTACAATCTATTAAATTATTGATGAGCTCGGCTTGGTAATCTTATTTTTGAAGGTGCATTTTGGCGAAGCTTCAAAGTTTAGCGATCGCTAAATTTGCACCACCTTTAAATCTGTGTTTTCTCTTCACTATGCAGGTTTAAAGTGTCTGTAGCGTCCGAAAGCACAAAGATTACATCAAGCGAAAGCACAAAGATTACATCAAGTACTGTAGCCTCAATGTGAGATAAGTTCCACTGCCCATTTTGGTGTGTGCAGAGTACATCAGAATGGCTGTTTCGAAGGTAGTACAAAGCGCGTTACTCGAAGTTCTTAACCCAAATTCAAGCCACCGTACTTTCAGTGATGAAAGGCGTTGGTGCAGAAAATGAGAAATTAAATGTCCGTTTTATCCAGGCTACTTTACCGATAACTGCAAAGGGCTATCCTCCAATTTGGGGTACGGTTGGGTCAATTCATTCCATTGCAGACTACTGGATTATTTCCATGCTCTCTAGAAGGTTCTACTCCCCCAAACCTGGACAAATTGCACTGACCTTAGCCACGATTTTAGGCCTGTCCTATGGGACAAATCAGGCGATCGCCTCCGCATCTACTCCATCTCCAACACCGTCTCATTCATCTCTTCTCATTAGCCAAGCAACAAATACCCAAGCTGATCCAAGCTGGGCAGAAGGGACAAGCTCTGTCATCACCTACACTCAAACCCAGGGAGGCCACGATCGCCCAGTTCGCGCGGTTGCCTTTAGCCCTGATCGGCAGTTTCTGGTAACCTCAGGGGGCGATCGCACGATTAAGGTATGGGATACTCGTAACCTCAGAAATGATCCTGGAAACCCCGCACGTGTGCAAAATATTGTCGTGAATGCGGGCGATCGTGAGATTGTGTCCCTTGCCTTTAGCCCCGATGGTAGCCTTCTAGCCAGTGGTAGTTTGAATGGAACCGTGCGGTTATGGAACTGGCGCACAGGGCAATTGGTTCACACCTTATCAGGCCACTCGGATATTGCAAACTCGCTCAGTTTCACACCCGATGGACAAACCCTGGCAAGTGGTAGTGGTGATAACACGATTCGCTTCTGGGATGTCAACACGGGTGATCAGAAATACCTGCTTACAACTGGACAGGCGGTTAACAAAATTGCCTTTAGTCCTGATGGTGCCACGTTAGCTGTCACCGGAGCCGACAGAATGGGGTCTCTATGGGAGTGGCAGGAGGAAGAGGAGCCAATTCTTACCTCTCGGGTCTATGCTCGCTCGATTCAAACCCTGGCCTTTAGCCCCGATGGGCAACTATTAGCCTTTAGCCCAGATATGCAAAGTCCTGCGGGCCCCGTACCGGAGGGTAACCGTGAAGACTACAACACAATTCACCTGCTGGATGCGGAAGACTTCAGCGAGGTTGGTGAACCCTTGCGGGGCCACAGCGACTACATTACAGGATTGACCTTCAGCCCCAGCGGGCACCTGATAGCGAGTGCAAGTCTGGATGGCACCGTTCGGCTTTGGGACATCGAGCAGCAGCGGCTTGTCCGAACATTCCAGGGCAACACGAGTGCTGTGCTAAGCGTTGCATTTCGGCCCGATGGACGAGCTCTGGCCATCGGCAGACGAGATGGCAGCGTGAGTATATTTCTTTCACGTGAATAGGATTCTAAGCGCTTTGCTAGGAGACGTGTTTTTCGTGCGCGTTGCGCACGAAAAACATCTTTAAGGCAGCAGTTGTGTTGGAGGCTTAAGCGATCGCCCGGTTATAAAATTGCATCATTTCACCAAACCATTGATGACGGGACGCTTCCCAGGTATAAAACATGTGTCCACCCTGAAAATGGCGAATGGTTAAATTGGGGCGCACTGCAGGATTAAGCTTCATCAAGTCAGCTAAATGGTTGGAAGCAAAATAAGGTGTAACCAGATCAAACAATCCGTGAGTGATATAAACCTGCATGTAGGGATTCAAGGTCATTCCAACCCGCAAATCATCCACTGCACCAATAAAACCCTGTTTCAAGCCACCTTTGAGCTCGAATTTCCAGGCTTTGAAGGTATCAAAATTCAGCAAATGGTAAGTCAAGTTTGTTTCAACCCCTAACGTACCTCGTAGGTGGCTATTGATAGCCCCTGTAAACAATCGATCCAGGCCATCTAAGGTGGGGTCGGTGCCTTCGTAGAGGGGGCGATCGGGGAAGGGATCGATCGCTGTAATCGAGGCATCATACAGGCCCACAATGCGTTGCTGATCACGTAGCAATTCTCGGGCAAATACTTCAATACCAATGCGTCCACCGTGGCGGGCTACTAACGTTACAGGCAGCCCAATTAAATTTGCACATTGCTGGTAAGCCTGTTGCCGCTCATCTTCAGGGAGAGCGTCTCCCATAGCTAGTAAAGGAATCAGGGTTTTGCGGGCAAATGATTCAGCTGCCGCGAGGTGAGTCTGCAAATTCTCGCCAGCCAATTGGGCACGGTTATGGTGAGCTGCCGACCCTGCCATAGAAGGGAGCACCGTCGCCCAAGTCGTCAGGTTGTAGTCAGTTCCTTCTAATAAACTGAACTCGAGTGCCGGAGAAATAAGAATAGCCCCTGACAACCCTACACCAAATTCCTGTTGCAATTTACGAGCTAGCTTCGCCACTCGGAACCCTCCATAGCTCTCCCCAGCAATGAAAATAGGCGATAGCCAGCGATTATGTTTCGAGAGGAAGTTCTGAATGAACTCTCCCAAAGCTTTCAGGTCTCGTTCAACTTCCCAAAATTCCGTTTCTTTCTCCTCCGGCTTCTCAGATTTTGGCTTCTCATCTGCTTTAGCCTCCTCCTTCTCAGGGGAAACAGCCCGGCTAAAACCCGTTCCTACCGGATCGACGAACAACAGATCTGTAAAGCTCAACCAACTTTCTAAATTATCGACAACGTTGACCGGAGGTCGCAGTAAGTCTCCCTGTTCCCCAAAGGCAATCCGCTTTGGGCCTAATGCCCCCATGTGTAAATAGGCAGAAGCAGCACCAGGCCCACCATTAAATACAAAGGTGAGCGGACGGGGCGTTGAGCCCTGATGATCTACCAAATAAGCCACATGAAATATTTCGGCGATCGCCTTCTCACGCTCATACAGAGGTTGCCACTCGGCGATCGCCGTATAGTGAATCGCCCCATCCGCCAGGGAGAGAACATGGGTTGTCGTGCTAGATTTACGAGCTGTAGAGGTGAAGGAATCGGACATATAATGCTTCCCAGCGTATTTTCTCACTTAAACGTTAACAACACTTCCACAAACTCGAACAGTTCAGCAATGCTCATTTTAGAATCCGGCCCGAAAATCGCTCGTCTCAGGTGAGCGGTCTTCGGGCTTCAAAGCCGAGAGTTCGTGCCCTACAAGCACGAACTCTCGGCTTTGAAGCTTACCATGAGGACCGCCGCGAATAGTTTTGTAGATTGCAAATGCATCCTAAAACCCGGAAAAAGTGCACTGCGCGAACTCTGTCTTGATTGTAGATTTTTTGGATGTACGAAGCACGTTCAATAACCTTCTGGTTCAAAGCATGTATTACCCTACCATTCAAAAAATATTAGGGCTTACGCACGCTCACCATATTTGGAGCATTTATGTTGTGTGTAGTGTGCGAAGCACATCACACACAACATAAATGCGTAAGCCCTGAACATTTACGATTCCTGTATTTCAAGAGGAAGTTGCACGGTAAATCGAACAAGAGCGTTAAAACTTTCTGCCTTAATAGAACCGCTTAAATGTTCCACTAAACGTTTTACCAGGGCTAGTCCTAGGCCGGTGCCACCATGTTTCCAGCGATCGACATTGGCGACGCGGTAAAACTTCTCAAATAGGTGAGGTAAAACGTCGGCTGGAAGTTCTACCCCAGAGTTGCAGACCTGAATTTGCACAGTCCTATCCTTAACCCAGGACGTTAGGATAATTTGCTCATGGGGCGGCGTGTACTTACAGGCGTTGTGTAGCAGTTCAACGATAATTCGGTTCAGTGCCGATACATCCGTTGTGATGCAGGGGAGATCAGGAGACAAGTCCACAGTGAGTTGCTGTTGTTGTTCCTGAGTACGAACAAAAAAGGGTTCAGCAATAGAAACTAGCAGATCATTCAAATCAACGCTTTCTAAGTCGAGCACTTGAACATTAGCTTCCAGACGTTGCAAGTCCAGCAGGTCGTTAATCAAGTTGAGTTCCTGGGTGCAGCCCTCCTCCAGGATTTCGACGTAGCGGGTGAGCCGATCGCCCTGAAGCCCTGGATGGCTCAGGCTTAGCTTCACCATTTGAATGGCCATTTTGATATTAGCCAGGGGCGATCGCAGTTCGTGAGAAACGGTACTGAGAAAATCATCCTTCAACTGTCCCAACTGTTCCAGCGCTTTTACCTGACTTTGAGCTGCTTGATATAAGCGAGATTGACGTAAAGCGATCGCTGTTTGGATGCCAATCTGCCGTAACAAACTCACCTCCCAGGATTGCCACTCGCGGGCTCCGCTATTCTGGTAGGCCGCCAAAAAGCCCCAGAGTTTCTCATCCACAAAAATGGGGGAAATCACATAAGCTTTCGCCTGAAATTGCTCCAGTAAATCGATGTGGCACCGGGCGTGCCCAACAGCATAGATGTCGTTAACTGCGAACATTTCATTATTTTGATACCGTCCTCCCTGAGTTTCCTGCAAATAGGTGTCTTCCCATCTCTTCTTGATGTGCCCTCCCACCAGGGGTACCCACCCATCTCCTACCGACTCTGCAATAAACTCCCCACTCCAATCCTCTGCAAATTGATAAACCGCAACCCGGTCAACCTGAAGCGTCTGACGGGTTTCGTTCAATACAGTTGCTAAAATTTCCTCTAAATCCAGCGAGCGATGAATATTTTGAATAATTAAACGCAATAACCGTTCTTGTTCAGCTTGTTGTTGCAGGGATTGAGTTCTCTCCCGTACCCGTTGTTCAAGCTCCTGATTCAGTTGTTGCAAAGCAGTTTCTGCCCGCTGGCGTTCTGCCAGCTCCAACTGAGTTTGTCGATAGAGATTAGCTTGCTGAATAGCGATGGCGACTTGATTCGCCAGTTGTTTTAATAATTGAATTTCATCCTCTGTCCACTGTCGTGGTTGAGTACAGTGGTGGGCAATTAACAATCCCCACAACCCGTTGGGTTGCATGATAGACACCACAAGATTAGCCCGAACCTGGAACTGCCGGAGGAAATTTGCATAGCAAGGTGGAATACGAGCATCGTCAATGTCGGCGATCGCTCGCACCTGTTCATCAAAATAATGAGTGAGCAACTCTAATTTCAGACATAGATCGCCAATCTCCTGGCCCAAAATAGCCTGCCAATTCTCGTTAACGGACTCCTGCACAACATGGCCCTGCCCCTCAGGGTTGAGCTTGAAGAGAATCACGCGATCGGTCTGTAAAACCTGGCGTACTTCCGTCACGGTAACTCGCAGAATGTCGTCCAGATTGAGGGACTGTCGAATCCGCTCCGTTACCATGCGAATTAACTGCTCTCGTGCCGCCGTCTGGTGGAGTTGGATTTCTGCATGCCTACGTTCTGCCCGAACAAGTGCCTCGCGCACTTCTCGTCGTGCTGCCTCTGCCAACCGGGTTAGATTCCCTTTCATCAAATAGTCGTGGGCTCCCTTCTTCATCAGGGCGACTGCAGCCTCTTCCCCAATCGTGCCTGACACCACAATAAAGGGCAAATCGAGTTGACTTTGCTGGACAATTTCTAGAGCGGCTCGGGCATCAAAGCTGGGCAAGCGATAATCAGAAATAATCAAATCCCAGGATTGATACATCAAAGCATTCCGTAGTGCATCCGCTGTTTGCACGCGTTCCCAGGTTAAATCAAAGCCGCTCCGGCGCAGTTCCCGTAATATCAGTAGAGCATCATCCTCGGAATCTTCGACGATTAAGACCTTGAGGGATTCACTCATAACGCTATCCCTCCCTCTGGCAGCGGTTCATTGAGTAACGCCCAGTAAAGCCCTAATTGCCGCACAGCTTCCGTGAAGTGTTCCATCTCAACAGGCTTTCGCACATAGCTATTGGCACCGAGGCTATAGCTTTCAACAATATCTCGGTCTTCACTGGATGAGGTGAGTATAACAACAGGCAACAGGCGAGTGCGTTCATTGGCCCGCAGTTCTCGAAGAACTTCCAACCCATCTAGTTTCGGCAATTTGAGATCGAGCAGGATGACACAGGGAAGCGAGTCTAACCTACCAACTAGCTCTAAGGCTTCTTCACCATTGTGAGCGACCAAAATTTCATTTGCCAATTTGCCGCGTCGAAGAGCACGGATGGTGAGGCGTTCATCATCAGGATTATCTTCCACGAGGACAATGGTGCGCAGGGAAGTCATAGCTTAAGCGTTTACTCCGGTGAGTAGCTTAGGGATCGTGAAATAGAGGGTAGCACCCTGCTCTACAGCGGCCTCTGCCCAGACCTGCCCACCGTGCCGATGAATTGCCCGTTGAACTGTAGCTAACCCAATGCCAGTACCCGGAAACTCATCCGTATTGTGCAAGCGTTGAAAGACGCCAAACAGTTTCGCTGCATAAGTCATATCAAAGCCTGCTCCATCATCACGGATAAAATAAATTAATTCTCCATGTTGTTTGATTATGCCAAATTCAATCCGTGCAGAGGAATGATGACTGGTGAACTTCCAGGCGTTTGCCATCAAGTTAGTGATTGTCACCGACATCAACGTTGAATCGGCAGATACGATCGCATTGGGTGCAACCACAAACTCTACCTGTCGCTCTGGTTCTGAGGCTTTTAGCTCCGCTGCTTGCCGCTCTACGAGTTTGGAGAGGTTTACCGTCTTAGGTTGCATTTCATAGCGAGAAATACGAGAGAGGTTCAGTAAATCATTAATTAACATGCTCATCCGCTGGACGTTATGCCGTATGCGAGCAAAATAGTCCTTTCCCTCTGCGTCAAATTGATCACCATAGTCTTCGAGTAGGGCTTTGCTAAACCCATCAATTGCCCGTAGAGGAGCACGTAGATCATGGGATACAGAATAGGCAAAAGCTTCCAGTTCTTGATTAGACGCTTTTAGTTGAACTGTCTTTTCTAACAGTTTCGCTTCAATTTGTTTACGTTCCGTAATATCCAATGTTGTACCGGTTAAAAGGATCACATTTCCTGCTTTATCGACCAATGTTTCTCCTTTAGATTGCATGTACGCAATAGAGCCATCGGTACAGCAGATACGGCACTCAATGTCGTAGGGTTGGTGAGTGTCAATGGCTTGTTGGATGCTTCGCTGATGCAGGTCGCGATCATCCGGGTGAATCAGTTGCTGAAGCTCCCTAAAAGATTTTGGCGTCCCCTCGACTGGGTCACGTTTGAATAAACGAAAGACTTCTTCAGACCAGCTAATTCTTTGAGTAACCAGGTCAAGCTCCCAGCTACCAAGTTTGCCAATGCGTTGAGCTTGCCTCAAGTGAATATCGCTTTTTTGAAGCTGGGCTTCTGTTTCCTTGAGCTGTGTAATATCTACGTGGCAACCAACCATCCGTAAGGGTTGCCCGGTAATATCCCAATCAATCACTTGGCCAGCACAAATTACCCAAACCGTGGAGCCATTCTTGTGTCGGTATCGCACTTCACTATAAAAAGGTTCCTCGCCATGACTTTGTATATGGCGATCGAGACATGCCAACGTCTCTGGTAGATCTTCTGCAAAAATTAGCTTCTGCCAGGTATCAACCTCATCCGGTAATTCATCTTCCCTGTATCCAAACATCCGCTTGATGCCGGGACTCCAGTAGTTGGTTTTGGCTGAAAAGTTCATATCCCAATATCCAGCCAAAACTCCGTCAAGAATGTTTTCAAGCAGGGCTAACTCCAGGCGGAGCTTTTCTGCCTGAAACCGCTCTGTTTCTGCTTGTTTACGATCGCTAACATCTAAGTTGACCCCAGTGCAACGCACGGGCTGACCATCAGTCCCCCGTGCAATCAGGTAATAGGAGGCAACATAGCGCAGGCTACCATCTGACTGCTGCACACGGAACTCAATAGTCCCCTCGCCTCTCTCTGCCAAGTCTTGATGTATCGTTGCCTGACAGTAGGCCAAATCATCCGGGTAGATCACCGCTTCCCAGTCTCGATAGGTAATGTCTCCGGCCCGCTGAAGCCCATAAAGCTCGTAAACACGATCGTCCCAACTCAAATGATTGTTGGCGATATCCCAATCCCACACACCCATTTTGGCGGCCTGTACGGCCAGGTTGAGGCGATCGCTCAGATCATGCAACTGATTCTCTACCCGTTTGCGATCATCAATATCGGTATGGGTTCCTATCATTCGTAGCGGCTGGCCGTCGGCATCCCATGCTACGACTCTACCTGAGGATAAAATCCATTTATAGTCGCCAGACTGGGTGCGTTGGCGAAATTCTACTTTGTATTGGGGTAGGGTTCCTGCAATGTAGGCTTGATAGATCGCCGCTACAGGTTCCTGATCATCAGGGTGAAGGCGTTCCAGCCACCAGGCATGAGTTTCGTGAAAGGTAACGGGGTCGTCATAACCTAGCATAAGAGCATATTCAGGGCTGACCACTGCTTCCCCCGTCTGGATATTGAGGTCATAAAGCCCCTGATTTGCAGCACCCAGCGCTAACCGTAGTCGCTCTTCACTCATGGCTAATTGCTGCTCAGCTTGTGCTTGCTGCCGAGCATTGGCAATGGTTTGCCCCAGTATTCCTAGCAGCCGAGCCGTCTCCTCATTCCAGAGCACAGGTTGGCTGAAAGAAGCAAACCCAAATAACCCGACAACTCCCATACGCCCTATCAGAGGGACGGAGAGGACTGCGACTAAACCAAAGCGCTGCCAACCCAGTTGATCAATTGCCGCCTCGGGGCCAAGCTCTGCAACATTTGGTACATAAACAATTTCTCGTTGTTGCAACTTGGCGACTGACCAGGGAAACGCAGCGAAAGGAACATGTTGTAGATGTGAAATTCGACAGGGGCAGTGAGGTTGAGACCACTCGTGGGTCATGCTCATGGTGCTGTTATCTAAATCAAATGTGACTAGATAGCTGCTGTCTACCTGAATAACCTCACTTATAAGCTGCAAGCTTCGTTCAATCTCTGCATCCAGACTATCGGAGCTCAGATTGACAAATCGACTCGTGATTTCAGCAATGAGCTGATTGAAATCTCGCTGTGTTTTTAGGGTCTGTTCAGCCAGTGTGCGATCGCTGATATCAACATGAACACCAAGCAGCCTAAGAAACTGGTGCCAAAAGTAGGGCAAGTTCCGTCCTTGATGAATCGATTCAAAGCTCGTTCTACTAACATAAGCAGAAAGGGCGGATTCGTTTCCACCCTTTTCGCCTGCCTTGCCGGAGCTGGCTTTCAGTAGAAAAGCAAGCCGTACCACCAAAAACAAAGCAAAAGCCAATATGATGAGGCCATCCGAACCTGTCGATAACCACATCAACTGGGGTTCCCACGGGTCACAGTTGCCCTGAGAAATCAGCACTAAATAGATAAGCTTGTCATAAAAGAATGGAATCATTATATTAAGTTGCCCCTCAATTAGCACTGTTCAGTACTTACACAAAATTTGAATAGTTTTTATCGTCGGTATGTTGAAAGACCACTAAATTAACTATTGTTAAGATTGGTTCGCAAGCTGACATCTCAATTATTCCAGGATACATGTTCTACTTCCCTAGCAACATCAAGTTTTTTAAGTAATCAATCGGCAACATCATTTTATTAAGTAGGTAGTTGCTATAGGATGCATCTCACTTACAAGTAAAGTTAAATGCTTATGATAAAAAGTGGTGCGGCGCAAAGCGTCGCACCACTTTTTATCATAAGCATTTAACCCGACATAATATCACTTACAAAAGTGGGTTTCTAAATCTGCAAAAGTGGGATGCACCCATTGCCATAAGATCCAAAAGATTGTGCTGACCGTGAAGCAGGCGGCCCGATCTTTTGAGTTCTATATTTAACATTAGTTCGGATAGTTTTTCTAAAACCCTTGTTTTGCATGCGCTAAGCGCATGCAAAACAAGGGTTTTAGAAAAACTATTCGGAGTGTTGATTGAACAATTGACAAGAAAAATCCAACCTTTGTTGGATTAGATTCAATGCTCCTTCGTTTATCACTAGAGATATACCCGAAGAGGAAAAGCTATGACTTCTGCGATTGAACAAAGCAATCAGATTCAGAAGCTACAAAGCCTGATCAAGGACATTGAGTATGGAATGCTGACGACAATCGATAACGGTTACTTGCGTAGTCGGCCGATGGCAACTCACAAGGAAATTGATGCGGATGGCATACTTTGGTTCTTCACCGATGTAACCTCTCATAAAGTGGCCGAGGTCGAGCAGGAACATCAGGTCAATGTTAGTTACTCAGCCCCTGACAAACAAACGTATGTTTCTATTTCAGGCAGAGCAGAGGTAGTAAGGGATCGTACAAAGATGCAGGAGTTATGGCATCCCTCCCTTAAAGCCTGGTTTCCGCAGGAGTTAGATGAACCTAACATTGCATTGCTCAAAATCACTGTAGAGCAAGCTGAGTATTGGGATTCGCCAGCAGGTTGGGTCGCCAAAACTCTGGGCTTTATCAAGGCTACGGCTACGGGAGAAAGAGCAGGAAGTGGTGAGAATGCCAAGATCAACTTGCAGTAATATGGCTGTCACCCACTAGCTTTTACCAAAAGGAGAGAGGTAGAACGAAATCCTACCTCTCTCTTATAACAACACCTTCAGTACGGAACAAAAAATAGAACTACCTCTAAAACCCAATTTTGTTGTGAAGGTGAAGCTCCCACAACAAAAAATTGGGTTTTAGAGTTTTTTTCTTGTACTCAAGAAAGCATATTTAGCTATCCAAAATATAAGAATTCAGATAGCTAAAATGCGTTTGTTTGGGTTTGCGTCTAGACTTCCTTAAGAGCGATATACATGCGATGGAATGTATGATCGCATCGTATCTGATTTTCCTCACAGGGCATCTCTACATCATCCATCCAGCTTTGCTGTGCGGTAGTTCCATGGACATGCACAATGATGGATTTGTAAGGGAAGACATAGTCTCCATGTTGCTCCCAAATCAGCTCTATACCCTGACCCTCGCGCCTTACATGAAAGTAATCCACCCGAGATTCTTCATAGCCATCTCCAGCATCACTATAAAGTTTTGTGGTGCGGTTTTCATTCTGAGGTGAGTAGAGGTGGAGAGTTAATTCCTCCTTCTCGCTCATGGGGAGAATGCGACCTGCTTCTACCAGGAGGGGAATGTGCTCAATGGGGGCTTCCAGTTCTACGGTTGTGTTACCTTCCAGCAGGCGATCGTCCCAGAAGTGGTACCAGTGACCACTGGGAAGGATAACGGAGCGCGATCGCTGCCCATCCTCCGTAGCAGGGCACACCAGCAGAGCATCCCCTAACAAGAACTGGTCATCTACTGACCATAGTTTTGAATTACTGGAATCATTCCAGAAGACAGGACGTACAGGTGCCACCCCAGTCTGGGCCGTTTCCCAGGCGAGGGTATAGAAATAGGGCAACATGCGATAGCGTAGCCGCAGCGCTTCACGAATCAGGCTGACGGTAGGCTCGCCATACATCCAGGGAGTCCGGTGCTCAGCATTATTGGAAGAATGGGTACGGCAGAAGGTAAAGAAACAGGACATTTGGAACCACCGGAGATACAACTCGGGGCTAGGATTGCCCTGGAAACCTCCAATGTCACAGCCACTATAAGGAACACCTGATAGCCCCAAACCCATAACGATAGACATCGTGAGCTTCAAATTAGGCCAACATGCATAAACATCCCCGGTCCAGGTCCAGGAGTAGCGCTGTACACCGGCCCATCCAGCTCGGGTCACTAAAAAGGGACGATGGTTAGGGCGGTAATCCCGCAGGCTACTGAAGGCGGCTTGGGTTTGCATCATCCCATACACATTATGGGCTTCACGATGGTCGCCGCCGCGCCCTTCCATGTAGTGCCGGGTTGCCTTTGGAAGAGAGGGATCACCGCTGCCAGAAAAAACAGCCGGTTCATTCATGTCGTGCCAAAACCCAGCGACACCGACTTCTAACAAGTAGGCGTACTGGCGTGTCCACCAGCGGCGGACGCGCGGATGGGTGTAATCAGGAAAGACGGTCCAACCGGGCCATACAGGAGCAACGATCAGCTCACCATCGGGCGTGGTACAGAATGCTTCAAGGATCCGTCCCTGAAGGAATGCTGTGCCGTGGCGTTCGTACTTAATACCGGGATTGACAATGGTGATGAATTTGATATCGTGGGCCTGAAGTTCTTGCACAAACTGGCCGAGTTTTGGAAAGCGATCGGGGTCAATGGTGAAAGCCCGGAACCCTGTTTGCACTTCAATATCTAGATGGATAGCGCTGAGGGGCAGGTCATATTTCTCGAAGTTCCGGTAGGTTTCTCGGATGGCATCTTCGTTGCGGTAGCCCCAGCGAGATTGATGATAGCCCAGAGACCAGAGGGGCGGTAGGGGCGATCGCCCGGTCAGGTCGGTATACCGCTCAAGCAGTTCGGCTGGGCTACCACTGGAGATGTAGTAGCGCAGGCTACCACCCGTGAACTCAGCCTTGGCGGTGTCACTAAAGGTGATGGAACCTTCAAAGGAGTTTTCGTAGAACACCAGATAGCTGCCCAGGTCATTTAACCCCATGTAGATGGGAATGCAGAGATACATGGGGTCTTGCTCTGGCATGTACCGCCCAGCCGCATCATAGTTCCACATTCGGAATACTTTGGGCTGGTCGGTGTGCTGACCTTTGCGGGAGCCTTTCTCAATCTTCTCGCGAGCGGTTCGTAAGTTGAGTGGGAAGGCCCGTTCGCCCAGGCCGTAGACTGCTTCTTCGGGACGCAGGGAGGCTTCATCCGTGAGGGCGACTCCGGCTCGTACAGGAGGCAATGTATGGCGGAAAACCTGACCGTTGCCATCGTAAAATTGCAAGCTACCGTCTTGATTGACCTGAATTTTGGAGACAGCTCCCGTGTGAATGGGGGAGACTGACCATCCCCCTTCAGTATCTTGCAGGTTTACAGGCACGTCAGGCCATTCGGTGCGGGCGATCGCATAGGGCACAGGTAACAATCCTGGTTGCCACGTGACACGCACCAGATCCGCAGTCAGGAAATAAATTTCGAGCTCTGCTTCTTCGAAGTAAAACTTAGCTCCATTGGCAATGGGTTCTGCTTGATTGAGCTTGCCCGGAGTAACAGGTTGCCCAGGTGGGGGGCCAGGAAACATGGCTTCAATGCGATCGCGTTTCCACGAGTACATCATTCCAAGCGGTGCGTAGGTCGCATAGAATTGCAACCCCTGGGCGAATTTCCACCGTTGCCAGAGCCAGCGTTTAATACTCATGGTGCTGCGTTGATGCCGTGTTCAGCATTACGATGTCATGGTTAACGCAAAAACGGCCCCTCCCTTGCGTTGGGATTAGCTTGCTTTTACTCTCCTACTGAAGAGGGATTTAATATCGTGAAATCTAAACTTTAAACGCTGAGCAGCTTCATATAAAACGGTATTAGAATATTAGCCCTATCGTAAGGCATCACCCCTTAGTAGGTTTTAGAATGGCAGATTCGCTATTAGTTTTGAGAAGAGTTATAGCGGTAGTTGATTTTCTTAGAATCTGTAGGGACAAATAGCGATTCGTCCTTCTATAACGAACCCAAGCTTTTCCAAAACCTGCCATTCTAGCGATAGAAGCCGTGGGGATCAAAGCGTTGGTACAGGATTCTAGATAGCCACTGTTGAGGATTATCGTTCGGTCCCGCAGTCCTGGCTTAGGGCAACACCGCCCTTATCCCCTGCATGGGGAACCGCTGCCCGTCTTCCAGGCTCCCTCGAAAAAGAGGTTTTGCATGGATAATGTTAGGCCCCCTCGGCTTGCTTGGTTTCGGATCAGGCTTGTGTGCGTTTTTAGCGGGGTTACTCTGTCGTGAGCTCATGAGCGAAAGCTTTATAGTCTATGCCAATACAGCCTTCTAGAAAACCTGCATTCATGGCCCCGATAGTCATCACCTGAGCACTCATAAAGCCTACGCCTTAACTCTTACCTCCGTCCCCCCTGGCTCCTAACGCCCCTGCCCCCTCACCCCTTGCCCCCCTATCCATCCACCGATCCAACCTTATGACTGACCCAACCGAACTTAACTCAGCACTCACCGAGCGCCCACCCTCTACTGCGGAGCAGATGCCATCTTCGCAGTGGCCCTATGCAGCACCCAAGAAGCCTTTGGCAACACTGTTGTTAAAGGATAATGATTTGCTGTTTATCAGCGATAACCTGGGAAATTTACCACGGGAAGATGGGCGACCTAACGCCAGCCTGGGGCTATTTTGCCGTGATACTCGGTTCCTCAGTTACCTCGAATTGCAGATTGAGGGGCGATCGCCAACGTTGCTCAGCAGCAATGCAAATCAGGGATTTGCCCTCTCTGTGTCTTGCACGAATCCGTGGATTAACGATCAACTTCCTGTGGAAAGTATTTGGATTCAGCGGGATATGGTGTTGCAGGGTGGGCTGTTTGAAGAGATCACTCTGACGAATTACAGCATGCAGTCCGTGCAGTTCGAGTTAAGCCTGAGCCTGGATGCTGATTTTGTTGACCTGTTTGAAATTCGGGGCTGGCAGCGACAACGATGGGGAAAAATTCAGCGCTATCCGTGGCAAGAACAATCTTCAGCAGATGCACCCGAGTTGCGGTTGGCTTACCAGGGCATTGACCAGATCGAGATGGAGTCACGGATTCGATTTCTTCATCGTCCACCCGATCAATGTCAGGATTACACAGCTCGTTGGCACGTTAACTTGGCTCCCCATGAAACGGAGGTGTTGGGTTATTGGGTACAGCCATTAATCGCTGGTCAACCCGCATCTGCAACCAGTGGCCCGACGACCTTGAGTCAGGCGATCGCCGCCGAAGCGAAGGAGGAACAGGGATGGCGTGAGCGCATTACCCACATTCGCAGTGATAAGCCCATTATCAATACCATTCTGGAACAGGCCGAGAAGGACTTGTTTTTGCTGGGTCAAACCTTTGGTAAAGATAACAATACAGCGCTTTCTGCTGGGGTGCCCTGGTTTGCCGCGCTGTTTGGGCGGGATGCGTTGATTGCGGCTACGCAAACGCTCATGCTAGATCCGGAACTGGCCCGGCAAACCCTTACGGTGCTGGCTCAATATCAGGGGAAGAAGGTTGATCCCTGGCGGGAAGAGGAACCCGGCAAGATTCTGCATGAATTGCGTCTGGGAGAAATGGCCCGTTGTGGCGAAATTCCTCACACGCCTTACTATGGCACAGTGGATGCAACGCCCCTCTGGTTACTGCTCTACTGCAAGCACTACGCCTGGACAGGCGATCGCCAACTGCTCGACGACCTCTGGGACAATGCTCTGGCCGCTATGGAGTGGATCGATCGCAGCAGCGCAGCCACAGGTTATCTCACCTATCAGTGTCTATCCCCGAAAGGCGTGCTGAATCAGGGTTGGAAGGACACCGAAAAAAGTATGGTGGATCGCCATGGGAACCTGGCTAAGGGAGCGATCGCCCTCTCAGAAGTGCAAGGGTATGTGTATGCGGCTCGCATGCAGATGGCCGCGATCGCCAGCCTAAAGCAACGCCCAGATCTGGCCGAACGTTGGCAACAAGCAGCTCAGGATTTGAAACAGCGGTTTACCCAAGACTTCTGGATGCCCGATCAGCGCTACATTGCCCTGGCTCTAGATGGTGAAGGCCGTCCTGTAGATAGCATCACCTCCAATCCTGGCCATTGCCTGGGGTTAGGGATTCTCCAACCTGAACAGGCTTTGGCCGTGGCTGAACGTCTGCAAGCTCCCGATATGTTTAGCGGATGGGGCATTCGTACCCTCAGTAGTGAGTCCCCAGCTTATAATCCCATGGGCTACCATCTTGGTTCCGTGTGGCCCCATGACAATGGTATTATTGCCACCGGGTTGCGAACGATTGGTCGTACTGAGCAGGCGTTGGCGATCGCCCAGGGCATTTTAGACATGACAGCCCGCCAACGCTATTACCGTCCCCCCGAGCTGTTGTGCGGTACGGAACGCACACCCACAACTAGCCCAGTGGCCTACCCGGTAGCCTGCTCACCTCAGGCCTGGTCTACAGGCTGCCTGTTCCAATTGCTACAGGTCATGGTCAATCTTCAACCCGATGCTCCCAATGGCATGCTGCGTATCGTGCGGCCCTCGCTGCCTCCGTCAATTCAGTACCTCTCTGTCAACAACCTCCATATTGGCCAAACTCGGCTGGATTTGGAATTTGAGCAATTGCATGATCAAACTGCTTGCCGAGTCGTGAGGCGAGATGGGGATCTGCAAGTTGTGATTGAGGTGTAATTTTACTTATGCCCAAACGGAAGAGAGGTGGGGCGAAACCCCACCTCTCTTCCGTTTGGGCATATGCTGTTTATGACATCTATAGGACAGGTTATTTCTTGAAAAGCAGCGCTCCGTGAGGCTTTTTAAGAAATAACCCTTCTGGTTCTAAGCACGTAATGCCATATTCTGAACCAAGCCCTGGTTTTAGAAAGATGGAAGATGCAAGTTATAGTTACTCAACCGGATTTGATGTAAAAGCAAATGGTAGGGGTTCTCGATTTATAATTTGCTCAACTAGCAGACAACCTTTTCTTGCGCCCGTCAAAACAAACAATACAGCCAGGTGTTTCTGGTTTCGGTTGAAGTTACCCCTGTATCAATCGGAGCGGCAGAGTGATGCCAGAACGACCCTCTCTCACCATTGATCTCACCCAATCTAGCGAACTGCTACAACTGGTTCCTCGCCCTCCCCTTCTGACTAGCCAACAAGCAGAATGGAAGAATATTCTCGTTCAGCATCACCAGCAACCACCCTGGGAAATGCCAGAAAATACGGTAAATCAGCATGTTGTTGTCGTTCATCACAAAGTCGGTTCCCGTCTCCAGGTGAACCGAACGATGAATGCCATCAAGCGACAGGAATACATGCGCAATGGTAGCTGTGTCATCGTTCCAGCAGCGGTTCCCCATGAAAGCAGTTGGGGCCATGAAGCCGAATTTACCTTACTGATTTTCGAGCCGGCTTATCTTGCTCAACTGGCTTATGAAACATTGGAGGGCGATCGCATCGAACTCATTCCTCAATTTGCCCGCATCGACCCCATAATCGCCAGTGTAGGTTCAGCCCTTAAAGCAGAGCTAGAAAGCGACAGCATAAGAGGACGGCTTTATGCAGAATCTGCTGCGGTCTTCCTGGCAACCCACCTATTGCATCATTATTGCTCCCGCACACACCCCATCAAAGTAACAGCAAAAGGATTACCCAAATACAAGCTTCAGCAAGCGATCGCCTATATTGAGGCACACTTAGGTGAAGAAATTTCTTTGGAAGCGATCGCCAATCACCTGAATATGAGCCAGTATTACTTCTGTCATCTATTCAAAAAATCAATGGGAGTATCACCCTATCAATACGTGTTACAACAACGGATTAATAAAGCAAAGCATTTATTGAAACACCAAAAATCAGTGATTACTGACGTAGCATTAGAATGTGGATTTGCCAATCAAACTCACTTCACAAAACACTTCCGTAAGCTAACAGGTATTACACCCAGAAGCTACAGAGAACAGTATAGTTTTACTCATTTTGGCTAATAAAGAGTGATACAGCGCAAAGCGCTGTACCACTCTTTATGGTGATCAGATAAACGAATCTTACGATACTCCTGCCGCAGGTGCATCAATCAACACATTGGGTATGTATCCAGATGGTTTGAGCCCGACGGGTTTGGCCCCATGAATCATAGCTTGATGACCTGCTTCGAAGAAACTATAGGGGAACTGAGGATCTGGACGACCCACCGTTTCCAGGCGATCGCTTAACTCTGTGGGCAACTCAAAATCCAATGCTTTGAGGTTATCTTCTAACTGCGATAGTTTTGTTGCCCCAACAATGACAGATCCGACACCGGGTCGTGTTGCAGTCCAATTTACAGCAATCTGCGCCATGCTACGGCCTAGCTCTTTTGCCACGGCCTCTAGTTCTGCAACAATTTTCCAGTTGCGATCGCTAAACTTTTGAAACGCTGTGTTCTGGCTATCCTTCATCACGTCGAGGCGTCCCTCGGCATTTAACACCCCTTCACTGGGGCGGTACTTACCGCTCAAAAGCCCACCCGCTAATGGGCTCCACACCATTACTCCCATCCCCAATTCCACTCCCAGGGGAACAAATTCCTTCTCAATATTGCGCTCTACCAGGGAGTATTCCAGTTGCAATGCGCTGATGGGCTCGTAACCACGCCATTCTGCCAGAGTTTGTGCCCGTGCTGCATACCAGGCCGGGGTATCACTCAAACCGATATAGCGAACTTTACCCGATCGCACCAAATCATCCAGAGTTCGCATCACTTCCTCAACAGGCGTAATACTATCCCAGGTATGCAAAAAATAGAGATCAATATAATCCGTTCCCAATCGCTTTAATGAACCTTCTACCGCACGCATAATGTTCTTGCGGCCATTTCCTCCAGCGTTGGGATTACTAGGGTCTGCGTTGTAGGTGAACTTGGTGGCAATAACCATGCGATCGCGTAAGTTACGTTCTCCAATAAACTTGCCGGTCCACAATTCGCTGGTTCCATTGGTGTATAAATCGGCAGTATCAACAAAGTTACCTCCCGCATCCACATAGGTGTTGAACATCTGGCGGGCCGTGTCCTCATCTGATCCCCATCCCCATTCAGTACCAAAGGTCATCGTGCCGAGAGAAAGACGGCTAACGCGCAGACCCGAGCGCCCGAGAGTGTAGTAAGCATCGAGAGCCATAACCTGTTGCTCCTTAAGATTGTTCAGTTGTTAATTCTTGAACGTCCTGAATGGGACTGGCATTTGGATTCCAGATAAAGAGAAACTTTAGCCCCACATCGGAAACCGACGTCGTAACCGCACTAGGACAAACATTAGCAAGGGGTTCAAGGATTATGCAGTTCTTCTTTACAATAGTTTTAGGGGCGCGGAGCATACATCATGATGTAAACTCCAAGCAAACAAATGAAGCCACCCAACACATCAAAGTGATCAGGCTTTACACCATCAATACGCCATCCCCATAGAATAGAAAGCACGATAAATACGCCTCCATAAGCGGCGTAGATGCGCCCGAAATGAGTCGATTGTAATGTCGGAATAATGCCATAGAGGAAAAGCAGCACCCCTCCTATCAGGGCATAGCGCAAGTCTCGGGCTTCCTTGATCCACAACCAAATCAAATAGCCGCCTCCAATTTCACATAACCCAGCCAGGACGAAATAAATCAATGAATTAACCAGGGTCATTCAATTTCTACCCGTGAATGGCTCGACAATGCCACGCATCTTACCAGCCACGAATTACGAGCACAAACCCAGTTCAGGAGGAAGGCCACTTGCGATCGCTTCCCCAGATGGCACGCACCTGAACGGGCATCTCAGGCCCTCTCTCTAAAGACAGATTCTCGATTACGACTTATTAGGTAATGATGCAATATGACGAACGTCATAGTCATACAATCCTATGGTATTGGCTCCCAAAAGCGCATCCAAAGAAGCAGTGGTATTAAAACAACCTGAAGTAAGCAACCTGGTTCGTGAACTGCGTCAACTCATGCAACTGACCCAGGTGCAGCTAGCCGCTGAGCTTGGTGTTGCCTACGAAACGATTAACCGCTGGGAAAACGGGCACATGCAGCCGTCTGCCCTGGCTTTAAAACAGCTTCGTACTGTAATTAATCAGCTCAGCACCTCCCCCTCGGAATCCCTAAAGGATGGCAGTCAAGCCCTGCTACAAAAATATTTTGGTGGAAAAGATTTCACCCAAAAGGACACTACAGCACTGCACTCAATTACAGAAAAATCGACCTGAACCAGAATCCGCTCAATCGGCAGAGATTGTAACCGTCATCGTTTGGGATTAACAGAGCGGAGACACGTAACGTATGATTCAGCATCGTCAAGCATCGGATCAGCGATTTGCAGGAGATAGCACCATAGCCACAGAGATACGATCGCACAATTGGTCACAAACCTCTCTGGGTTCGATCGAAGCTTGGCCTCCGAGTCTCAAAACTACCCTCAATATTCTGTTTCATACCCCTTATCCCATGTTTTTGGCCTGGGGGAGCGATCGCATTCTCTTCTATAACGATGCCTGCTCCTCTTTATTAGGTCAGGGACAAGGCCCACAGTCCTTAAGTCAGCCCATAAACGACACAGATGGGATATGGCCTATGGTCTCCTCTATGGTTGAACAAGTCTTCGCAACCGGGCAATCGGTGCAACGCAATCAACGACTCCCTGCCAGGCTAGACCATAATACGGAGACACCCATTTACACCTGGTTCTACAATCCTCTCTGGGACAGTGATGGGCAAATCAGTGGGGTATTTGCGACAGGAATTCAGGGGACTGCTTCAAGCGAAGGCCAGTCTTTCCGCGTTAACAATGATCTTGTCGAGCCGCAAGTTGAGGAGGGCTGCATACCCGCAATTCTCGGAGAGCATGAAGACTTTCGTGACGTGTTCACGGTGACCAGTGTTGGCATGGCCCAAGCGGATATTAAAACCCGTCAACTACTCCATGTTAATGCAGCCTTCTGTAGCATTACTGGATACACCGAAGCTGAGTTGCTCGAACTTCGGGTGGATGATATTGCTCACCCCGACGAACGTGAAGGCGATCGCCAACGATTCGCTCGTTTGCTTTCAGGAGAAACAACAACCTACCAGGCAGAAAAACGTTATTTGCATAAGGATGGCAGCATCATATGGGTACTGGTAACCGGTAATGTGGCCGTTGATGCGAATGGGCGATCCTTACTGATAGCCGTTATTCAGGACATTACAGAGCGTAAACAGGCCGAGGACGACTTGCGCAAGAGCGAGGAACGATTTCGCCGAGTAACTCAGGCTGTTGATGGGCTTATTTTTGATTGGAACTTGCAGACCAACGAAGTCTATCGCTCGGAAAAGTTATACACCCTGATTGGCGTTGAGCCAGAAAACGCTCCGCCAGAGGCAAGCTGGTGGCATGAGCGGATTCATCCCGATGATGTGAGCCGTCTACAACCACGCATACACGAGCTGCTCATCAGTGCCGAACAACTTTATCAAACCGAGTACCGGGTTCGCCACGAAGATGGGCATTGGGTAGATGTATGGGAGCAATCCTGTTTAATTCGTGATGAACAGGGGCAGGTCATTCGCATCGTTGGTTGTACGGTTGATATTAGTGATCGCAAGCGTGCTGAGTATGAACGTAGTCAAGCGGATGCTGCTCTACGGAAAGGGGAAGAACGACTGCAAACAGCTTTAGAGGGTTCAAGTGGTGGATTATGGGATTGGAACATTACTACCAATGAAACCTATCTGAGCCCTCGTTGGTTAGAGATGCTGGGGTATCAGGAAGGTGACTTGCAGCAACATGCCCACACATGGGAGCACATGATCCATCCTGATGATAAAGCATGGGTTATGGAACGCACGGAAGCCCATCTCCAGGATGGCTCTGTACCCTACAAGTTTGAATATCGGCTGTTGTGTAAAACCGGGGAGTGGAAATGGATTGCCACTTATGGAAAAGTCGTTTTGCGAGATGCAAAAGGTAATCCATTGCGAATGGCAGGAATCCATCATGATATTAGCGATCGCAAAGTCAAAGAATTAGCCTTACAACGCAGTGAAGAGCGATTTCGGATTAGCCAGGAACTCTCGCTAGATGCATTTACAACCATGGATTGTGTGCGAGATGAGAACGGGGCGATCCTTGATTTTGCCTGGACTTATGTCAATCCTAAAGCAGCAGAAATTCTTCAGAAGCCAGCCGAGGCCTTGGTGGGACAGCACTTGCTAGACGTGTTCCCAGTCAATCGGTTCAACAGCGAACTGTTTGAACGTTATGTGCGCGTCGTCGAAACAGGAGAATCCCACGATATTGAACTCCAGTATGAGGTGAACGGAATTATAGGTTGGTTCCGCAACATGGCAGTAAAGCTTGAAGATGGCCTTGCGGTTTCCTTTAGCGATATCACAGCCCGCAAGCAGGCTGAAGCCGAGCGAGAGCATTTACTACAAGACCTGGCAACAGAGCAGGCTCGATTTGAGGCTGTGCTGCGGCAGATGCCTGCGGGTGTGATAATTGCTCAATCACCCTCGGGTCAACTAATCTTAGGAAATGAACAGGCCGAACAAATCTGGCGACATCCGCTTCTTCTCGCCGATGGGATTAACGAATACCGTGAGTATCGAGGTTTCCATGCCGATGGTCGGCCTTATGAGTCCGAAGAATGGCCATTAGCACGCTCATTAATGGCCGGTGAAGTTGTCACCCAAGAGGAAATTCGATTTTTACGGGGAGATGACACGGAAGGGGTCATGGAAGTCAGTTCAACTCCCATTTACGATCGGCAGGGCCAAATTATCTCGGGAGTTGTGGTCTTTCAAGATATTAGCGATCGCAAACGCATCGAAGAAGCCCTGAGGACGAGTGAAGAACGCTTGAGGTTCGCCATAGAGGGGGCTGACCTGGGTACGTGGGAATATGAGCTGGGAACCCGGAAAATTATCTGGTCTGAGCAATCCAAAATGATGTTTGGGTTCCCGCTTGATGCCGAGGTGGATTATGACAGCTTCATTCAGGCCATCCACGCAGACGATCGCGATCGCATTCATACAGCGGTTGAACAGACACTTGCCCAGCAAGATATTTATGACGCTGAGATGCGCACCGTTTGGGCTGACGGCTCCGTTCACTGGTTACGATCCATTGGCCGGGCGCGTTATGACCACCATGGGGTAGCAACCGACATGATTGGAGTGGTATTAGACATTACCAACCGCAAACAAGCCGAGTTGGAGCGTGAACACCTGCTGGCGCGTGAGCAACAATATGTCAGCCAGTTGCAGGGTTTGACGGCTGCGGCCCTGGCGATCAATTCGGCTCTGTCTGTTGAAGAAGTGTTGCAAGTGATTACCGATCAGGCCGCATTCATCATTGGGGCGCACCAATCAGTTATCAGCATGACCTTGAATCAGAACTGGGCGCAAGCTGTCAGTGCTGTCTACTTATCCGATAAGTATGCTCAGTGGCGAGACTATAACACCAAACCAGATGGGTCAGGTATTTATGCCTGTGTGTGTCACATGAATCATCCGATGCGGATGACCCAGGCTGAATTGGAAGCCCATCCCCACTGGAAAGGGTTTGGAGCAGAAGCTAACCATCATCCCCCCATGTGGGGCTGGTTAGCGGCTCCTTTAAAGGGACGCGATGGCAAAAACATTGGATTGATTCAGCTTTCTGACAAGTTTGAGGGCGAGTTTACCGAAGCAGATGAGGCTATTCTGGTACAACTGGCGCAACTGGCATCGGTTGCCATTGAAAATGCGCAGCTTTATGAAGCAGAGCAGCAGGCCCGAGCCCTGGCTGAGGTCGCCCGGGAGGAAGCCCAATCAGCTAATCGGTTGAAGGATGAATTTTTGGCGGTGCTGTCCCATGAGTTGCGATCGCCCCTCAACCCCATTCTGGGCTGGTCAAAGCTGCTGCAAACAGGCCAGTTTGATGAGCAGGGCACACTACAGGCTTTACAAACGATTGAGCGCAACGCCAAGCTGCAAACTCAATTGATTGAAGATTTACTCGATGTGTCGCGTATTTTACAAGGCAAAATGGCGCTCACCACCTGTCCGGTAAATCTCGTTTCCGTCGTGGAATCTGCGATGGAAACCGTGAGGTTAGCGGCCAAAACGAAAGCGATTGATCTGCAATGGGCTTTTGGTGATGTTGGCTCTGAGCCAAATCAGCAAAAGCCCATTGCTAAAACGCAATATTCCCAATACACGGTATTAGGGGATTCCGTACGGTTACAGCAAATTGTGTGGAATTTACTCTCTAATGCCGTTAAATTTACTCCCGGAGGTGGCCATGTAGACGTGAAATTGGAAGTGGCTATGGGTAGCTATGCCCAAATTACGGTTTCTGATACCGGCAAAGGAATCAAGCCAGAATTTCTCCCCTATGTGTTTGACTACTTCCGGCAGGAGGATGGGACGACAACTCGCAAGTTCGGTGGCCTGGGGTTGGGGCTGGCGATCGTGCGGTACCTGACCGAACTCCACGGCGGCACCATTCAGGTGGAAAGTGCTGGCGAAGGGCAGGGGGCAGTATTCACCGTACGCTTTCCGCTCCTCCACGGGGCTGTCGAATCAGGTAAGGCGATCGCCCCCAGTTCCTCACTCAACAATTTCAGCCATCTCAGCATCTTAGCGGTAGATGATGAGGCCGATATGCGCGATCTGGTGCAGGTTATTCTGGAACAACAGAATGTACACATACGGTTGGCAGCCTCTGCAACAGAAGCTCTGGCCATGTTTGACGAGCAACAACCTGACATTCTCATCAGTGATATTGGGATGCCTGAGATGGATGGTTACCAGCTCATACAGACAATCCGTCAGCGATCGCCCAAACAGGGAGGTCTCGTTCCCGCTATTGCTCTCACCGCCTATGCGGGAGAGTACAACCAACAACGAGCCCTTAATGCAGGGTTTCAACAACACGTGTCGAAACCGATTGAGCCAGAAGAATTGATAACCGCGATCGCAGAATTGGTAAATCCGGGACGAGAATTGACATGAGCTGTACAGATGCAAGCCTGCCAGGCAACGAGCATAGCATTCTAGAGCATCTGACCGATGGTGTGGCCGTTCTTGACAGTGAATGGGTTTTAACCTACCTCAACCGACAGCAGGCAGAGTGGTTTGGAGTGCCTAAAGCAGACGCGCTTGGCAAACCAATCTGGGAAATCGACCCAGCCTGGAATTGTTCTGAGGTTCGACAACCATTACAGCAAGCCATGACCACCCAAACCCCACTCCAGTTGGAGTATGTTTGCCCAAAGCGGCAGAACTGGTTTGAGCTACGGGTTTCCCCGACCGGCACAGGTCTAACAATCCTCGCGATCGACATTACTTCACGCAAGCAAGCAGAAGCTGGGTTACGCGATAGCCAGTCTCGGTTCCTAGCATTCATGAACCATAGCCCTGTTTCGGCCTGGATTGTGGGTGAATCAGGGCACCTGCTATATCTCAATTCCACCTACTTAGAGACTTTCTACTTTGATGAAGATGTGACCGGAAAACATATTTCCGAAATCTTTGAGCCAGAAATAGCTCAACAGTTTCTCAAAAATAATCAGCAGGTTTTTGAAACCGGGCAAGCTCTTCAAACCATTGAACATACCCTTAGCCCAGATGGCAGTATTCGCAGTTTTTTGGTGTGTAAATTTCCGATTTTTCATGAATCTGGGGAGAAGCTTCTGGGGGGAGTTGCCGTCGATATTTCTGAGCAGAAACGCACCGAAGCAGCACTGCGAGAAAGTGAGCACCAGCTGAGACTGGCGCTGCGTACAGCAAAACTGGGTTCCTGGCAGTATGACTTAACCACCAATACCCTCACCTGTTCTGAGCAATGTAAAGCCAACGTTGGGTTGCCTGCGGACGCTGAATTTACCCATGAAATTCTGTTTACCGCATTGCACCCTGAGGATCGCGATCGCGTTCAAGCTGCCATTCACCGATCCATTACAGAACATACCGATTATGAAGTGGAAGAACGCTGTTTCCACCCAGATGGGAGTTTACATTGGCTTATTGCTCGGGGCGGATTGATCTTCGACGACGAAGGTAACCCAAGCCGTCTTGTTGGCGTGACGCTCGATATTACCGAGCGCAAACAGTTTGAAGAATCACTCAAGGCAGCCAATCAAAGAGTTTCTAACATTCTTGAAAGTATCACGGATGCGTTCATTGCCTTTGACCCGGAGTGGCATTACACCTATGTCAATCAGGAAGCCGCAAAGCTGTTGGGCAGACCGGTCGAAGAGTTGTTAGGCAAGAAATGGCAAGATGTCTTTCCGGAGCTGGCTGAAAGCAGGACGCTTTTTAGCCAGCAGATGGAGAAAGTCATGGTCGAACGTGCCACAGTTCATTTTGAAGGGTTTTCTCCAGTGATGAATCGCTGGGTAGAAGCTTCGATTTTTCCAGCAACCCCCGGCATCTCGGTGTTCTTTCGTGACATTAGCCAGCGCAAACAGGAGGAACGGCGCAAGGCATTGCAATACAGCATCTCCCAAATTCTTGCCGAGGCGACAACGCTGGTGGATGTGGTACCCGCTCTATTGCAAAGCATGTGCCAGGCGTTAGGGTGGCAAGTGGGTTTAATTTGGAGAACCGATCGCACAGACTCCATCTTGCATTTCACCAATAGTTGGACTGAATCAACCATAACTCAGCGATTCATCGAGGCCAGCCAGCGTATCACATTTATTCCTGGAACCGGATTACCTGGGCAAATTTGGCGCGATCGCCAGCCCCGTTGGATTGAGGATTTGACGCAGGATACAAATTTTCTGAGAGGGAAGGCGGCATCCGAAGCTGGGCTGAAGGCCGGATTTGCCTTCCCCATTTTGCTGGGGGATGATTTTTTTGGGGTTATTGAGTGTTTTAGCGATCGCATCCAATCCCCTGATGCAGACCTACTTCAGTTGATGGCAGCCATTGGCAGACAAATTGGGCAATTTATGGAACGCAAGCAAACGGAGGCAGCGTTACGGGAAAGCGAGGAGTTATTCCAGAGTTTTATGAGCCATAGCCCAGTCGCCGCTTACATCAAAGATGAATCTGGACGATATGTTTATGTCAACACTTTAATTGAGCAGTTGTTTGATCGCCCGGCAACAGAATTGATAGGCCATACCGATGCAGACTGGTTTCCCGCCGAGGCGATCGAGCAGATTCGTGCCCACGATGCAGCGGTGCTAGCTAAAAATGAAGCCCTACAAATTCTGGAGACTGTACCCTTTAGTGACCAGGTGCGTCACTTTATGGCCTTTAAATTTCCCCTACAGGACGCCTCAGGGAGACGGCTTCTAGGGGGAGTGTCAGCGGATATTACCGATCGCGTTCAGGCGGAGGAGGAACGCGAGCGATTACTGGCCCGCGAAAAAGCAGCCCGAGAACAAGCGGAATCGGCCAATCGCATTAAGGATGAATTTCTGGCTGTGCTTTCCCATGAGTTGCGATCGCCCCTCAACCCTATTCTGGGATGGTCGAAGCTGCTTCAGCAAGGCACGTTGGACGCGCAAACTCATCGCCGTGCGCTTGAGACAATCGAGCGCAATGCCAGGCTGCAAACTCAGTTAATTGATGATCTCCTGGATGTCTCACGAATTTTGCAGGGCAAGCTGAGCTTGAGCACCTGTTCTGTTAACTTAGTGGGTGTGGTTGAAGCGGCCATCGAAACAGTACGGTTGGCCGCAGAAGCTAAACACATTCAGATTCATACCGATATAGCTCTTGAAGATGGCCGCGTATTAGGGGATGCGACTCGTTTGCAACAAATTGTCTGGAACTTACTCTCGAATGCCGTTAAATTCACTCCAGAAGGTGGCCGTGTCAATGTGAGCGTAGAAAAAGTAACGGGTCAGTCATCATCGGTTGCGAATCAATCCTCTGGCTCACTCCCCCACTACGTTCAAATTAGGGTTTCGGATACAGGCAAGGGCATCAATCCCACTTTTTTGCCTTATGTATTTGATTACTTCCGTCAGGAAGACGGCAAAACGACGCGCCAGTTTGGAGGGTTGGGACTAGGGCTGGCGATCGCCCGTCATCTCACTGAATTACACGGAGGGAAGGTCGATGTGGAGAGCCCTGGAGAAAGCCAGGGGTCAACATTTACCGTTCAATTGCCCGTGATGTCGCTAGCATCCACTTCTACGGATACAGTCTCTGGTCATCCACAATCCATTGATTTAAGTGAACTCAGAATTTTAGTCGTGGATGACGATGAGGATATGCGAGCATTAACGCAAGTTATCCTGGAACAGCAAGGAGCACAGGTTTCCCTTGCGGCCTCTGCGGCTGAAGTATTGCAGCTATTCGATCATCATCCGCCTGACATCTTTATTAGCGATATTGGCATGCCAGAGGTCGATGGTTATATGTTAATGCGACAAATTCGGAATCGAGCGCCAGATCAAGGGGGGCTTGTCCCGGCGATCGCCCTCACGGCCTACGCCGGAGAACATGATCAACAACTATCACTGAAGGTTGGATTTCAACAGCATGTGGCAAAACCAGTGGAACCGGAGGAGTTGGTGAGAGCGATCGCCACTTTAGTGCGGCGTTCTTAACGCCAATGATGCCAGCCTTGCTTCCCATGACCGTCATCTTGTGATTCCCTATGACAGACCTGCCCTTGCTGAGTGTTAACACGGCCCTCATACCTGCCAATGAACCAGAACGGTTGGCAGCACTCCGGCGCTACAACATTCTGGATACCCCACCAGAAATAGCGTTCGATCGCATCACGGCTCTGGCAGCACGGTTGTTTAATGTGCCCACAGCACTCGTTTCCCTGGTGGATGGATCCAGGGCGTGGTTTAAGTCTTGCTATGGCTTCAATCAACAGGAAGTGGCACGGGATGCGACAATTTGTAGCTTTGCTCTGCTCTGTGATGATGTTTTAGTTGTTCCCGATGCTAGACAGGATGAGCGATTTGCTTGCAATCCCTTTGTACAACGTGAACCCGGTTTGCGGTTCTATGCAGGTGCGCCCTTACTCACGTCGGATGGCTTTAATTTAGGAACGCTCTGTTTGTTGGACAGCAACCCCCGGGACAGCTTCACCGACGACCAGAAAGCGACGTTAAAAGACTTAGCCGCTGTGGTAATGGACGAACTGGAGTTACGATTAGCAGCTCGGAAAGTTGCTCAGGTCGATGCTGCTCTGTTAGAGGTAACTCAGGGAGTATCTGCCGTCACGGGCAAGGCTTTCTTCAATGCTTTGGTGCGACATCTCGCAAAAGCTTTAGGAGTAAATTACGCCTGTATTAGTTTGCTCACGGACGAGATCATAGAAACTGTTAGAACCGTTGCCTTTTGCGCAAAGGGCGAAATCGTTGATAATGTCGAATATTCGCTACAAGGGACGCCCTGCCGAGAAGTGATTCGTCAACAAAAGATCGGCTGCTATATCCACAGTGTTCAAAAGTTGTTTCCTGACGATCTCTTTCTGGTTTCACTGGGCATTGAAAGTTATGTATCAATACCTTTTTTTAGTTCCCAGGGGAAGCTGCTCGGTCTACTCGGCGTGATGGATGACAAACCCTTGGAAAATTCTGCGCTGGTGGAATCCATGCTGGCCCTTCTGGCTACACGTATTGCGGCAGAAGTGGAACGGCATCAAGCCGAAGAGAAACAACAGGAAGCCAACCAACGCTTGCAACTTTACGCGGATGTCGTTCGTAACACACAAGTCGGCATTGCGGTCTGGCAACTGGAAGACCTGGATGATCCGGGTTCTTTTCGCCTGGTTACGGCTAACCCTGCGGCTTCGGATGCACTGGGGTTTGATTTAGAACCCATGGTAGGGACAACCCTAGCAGAAAGTTTTCCAACGCTTCTGCAAACCCCATCCGCACAACAATATCTGGATGTCATTCGCACAGGGCGATCGCTGGATTTAGGCGAAGTCTCCTATAGCCGGGAAGGTCTTCCGGCAGAGTTGTACAGCCTTAAAATCTTTCCCTTGCCGGATCACTGCCTCGGCTTTGCTTTTGAAAATATCACAGCTCAAAAACAACTGGAAACCCAACTGCAAGAGAGCCAGCACTATAACCAGCAAATTGCAGAAGCTATGCCAGGTGTTTTATTTGTACATGACATCATTAATCAGGAGAATGTTTATACAAATCGCCAAATTGCTGATTTGTTGGGATATACCTCTGAACAAGTTCAAGAAATGGGAGCAAACGCGATTGCGACGTTGGTTCATCCCGATGATTTGCCGCATATCCTTGCCTACTCGGAAACATTCAAGACGTTAACGGATAGCGAGGTTTTAGGGATCGAGTATCGGGCTCACCATGCAAGTCGTGAATGGCGCTGGCTTTATACCCGCAGCGTGGTGTTTAATCGCACCGCTGATGGGCTACCTCGCCAAATTTTAGGTGTCTCTATCGACATTAGCGATCGCAAATACTCAGAACAGGCGTTGCAGAAAAGTGAGGCTTGGGCACGACTGGCAACACAGGTAGCCCAGTTGGGTGCCTGGCGATTGCATCTGGACACAAACCAGGTAGAAATGGATGAGCGGATGCGCCAGATTTGGGGAGAACCGGACGATGCTGTGATGGTTCCGCTTCCTGCCGTGTTAGAACGCATTCATTCAGCGGAGCGCGATCGCGTCGCCGATGCAGTGAATGCAGCCATTGCCTCTGACTCAACGGGCGCTTACGAAATTGAGTATCGCATTGTGTGGGATGACGGCACTGAACGCTGGGTATTGGCAAAAGGCCAGGCTCAATTTGAAGGCGAAGGGGCAGCTCGCCATGCTATTGATTTCTTTGGCACACTACTCGACATCACCGAACGTAAACAAGCCGAAGCCAATCTGGCAGAACAGGAACAGCGGTACCGCTATATCTTTGAGGCGGTTAATGTAGCGATCTGGGAAGAAGATTTTTCGAGTGTGAAAGTGGCGATCGATCAACTCAAAGCTTCAGGGATTCAAGATTTTCGTCAATACTTTGCAGAACATCCTGAATTTGTACAGCAGATGCTGCATCAAGTCAAAATTCTGGATGTCAATCATGCCGCTCTGCAAATGTTTGGTGCTCAGGAAAAAGCAGAACTGCTATCGTCTCTCGACCAAATCGTTGTGGCTGAAACACAAGCCACATTTATTGATGAGTTACTGGCGATCGCCAATGAAGAAACTTTCTTTGCCACAGAAACAGTATTACAGACGTTACAGGGCGATCGTCTTAATGTCTGGGTAAGCATTACCTTTCCACCAGCCTCGGAACCCTACGACCATGTGCTGGTTTCGCTGCTCGACATCACTCAACGCAAACAAGCCGAAGTCGCACTACAAGCTAGCGAGGAACGCTATCGTCATCTGGCAGAAGCAACCCCACAAATTGTTTGGACAACCGATGCGAGGGGTTTGGCGACATACTTCAACCCATACTGGTATGACTACACGGGTTTGAGTGAAGCCGAATCCATGGGTCTGGAAAGCATCAATGCTATGCATCCTGAGGATCGCGATCGGGTGCTTCAACAATGGTCAGTTGCGATCGAAACGGGAGAAGAACACAGCACTGAAATTCGCTTGCGGCGACAGGATGGAGTTTATCGCTGGTTCCTCTGCCGAGCCTTACCCGTACGTAACGCCAATGGGGAAATTACCAGTTGGGTGGGCACAGACACGGATATTGATGATCAAAAGCATATTCAAGAGATACTGCGCGAAAGTGAGGAACGGCTATCTCTGGCATTGCAATCAGCTCAAGCAGGCATGTGGCAATGGTTTAAGGCAGACAACTGCGTGATCTGGTCGAAAGAGACATACCGGATGTTGGGGTATGAACCAGAACAGTGTCTTTCCACCCTTGAAGCCTGGTATCAGGCCATGCATCCTGATGATCGCAGCAAGATGTCGCAGATCATACAACAAACCTTAAACGAAAATAGCAACCTTTATTTTGAATACCGAGTTTGCTTACCCGATGGTTCTGTACGCTGGCTTGCGGATATTGGACAAATCACCTATGACGACCAGGGCAATCAGGAAGGGCTGATTGGGATTCAAATCGATATTACCCAACGTAAACAAAGTGAATTAGAGCGTGAACGCAGTGAAGCCATTCTCAATGCCTTTCTGACAGCCTCCCCTATTGCCTTAACGCTCTTTGACCAAAACCTGCGTTACATCTATGCGAACGAAGCTCTGGCACAGCTTAATGAGTTGCCCCTTGGGGTGCATATCGGTCGGACTCTGCAGGATGTGGTACCCGATATGGCTCCTCAATTTGTCCCCATGTTGCGGCGAATTATAGAAACCCAGGAACCCGTCCTCGGCCTAGAGTACAGCGGCGAGATCCGGCCCGGTGTGTATCGGCATACCATCGCGAATCATTTCCCGGTTTGTCTACCCGATGGAGAAGTCTTAGGGGTTGGGGTTACCATCACCGATATTACCGAGCTCAAGCATATTGAAGCCGAACTCCGCCAACACACCCAACGACTGAATCTACTCTATGAAACCGCCCGTGACTTGCTTTCCTCTAAGCAACCTACGGAGTTGATGAATCGATTATTTGCCCGTCTTTCAGAGCAGTTAGATTTGCACTACTACTATCACTTCCAACTCACGGAGCAGGAAGGGCAGGAGCAGTTGCAACTGATGCACTATGCGGGTATTTCGGAGGAACAGGCGCAATTTTTTGGAACCCTGGATTTAGGTCAGGCCATGTGCGGTCTGGTAGCCCAGGAGCGACGTCAAATTGTGCTTAATCAACAGGAAATTGCCAGTCATGGTAATGCCCATGTGCTCTGTACCATGGGAGTATCTGCGTATGCTGGGCAACCCTTAATGGTGCATGGACGGCTACTGGGCACATTGTCTTTCGCCAGCCTCACTCGCACTCAATTCACCCCCGAGGAAGCTAATCTCTTACAAGCTATTTCAGAGCATGTAGCGATCGCCCTTGAGCGTGCAGAATTAGTTACATCCCTACAAAAACAGACAGAAGATTTAGCTCAGGCAAATCGGGTCAAGGATGAGTTTTTGGCTGTGCTGTCCCATGAGTTGCGATCGCCCTTAAACCCCATTTTGGGTTGGACAAAACTGCTCCAAACTAACAACTTCGATCCTATAAAAACAAAGCAAGCTCTCAGCATTATTGAGCGGAATGCGAAACAACAAACCCAATTAATTGACGACTTGTTAGACATCTCCAAAATTCTACGAGGCAAACTTGTTTTAGAAGAGGCCGTGGTTGACTTGCGCCGCACCCTTGAAGCGGCGTTAGAAACCATGCGGTTAGCCGCCGAAGCCAAGCATATTCCCATCACCATTAACGTTGAGCCAAACCTTCCGCCTGTTTTGGGAGATGCCGGACGGTTACAGCAAATTATTCTAAACCTGCTTTCCAATGCGATTAAATTTACCCCAACCGGTGGGCAAGTAGACGTCAGCTTAAAGCGTATAGGCGAGGAAGCACAGCTTCAGGTGAAGGATACAGGGAAAGGAATCGTCCCTGAATTTCTACCCCATGTGTTTGACTCATTCCGTCAGGAGGATGGGCGCACGACGCGCAAATTTGGTGGGTTAGGGTTAGGGTTAGCCATTGTACGTCAGTTGACTGAGTTACACGGGGGAACCGTACAGGCGGATAGTCAAGGGGAAGGTACAGGAGCTACCTTTACCATCCGCTTACCCCTGATGAAGATCCCCAACCTGGGAGCTGCCCCCCCCTCCGCGCAAGCTGCGGTAAGCCAAGGAAAACCGTTGCAGGGGTTGCGAATTCTGGTCGTTGACGATGAAGCGGATATGCGAGATTTGGCCGTTACAATTTTGGAGCAAGCAGGGGCACACGTTCAAACCGCTGCATCAGCGATGGAAGCCCTATCCCTGGTCGAGCAATTTCAGCCCAGAGTCATGGTTAGTGATATTGGGATGCCAGATATTGATGGATATGAATTAATGCGGCAGTTAAGACGCCGATCGCTACATCAATCCCAACCGTTGGCAGCGATCGCCCTCACCGCCTATGCCATGGAACAAGATCAGCAGCAAGCCCTGGCGGTCGGCTACCAATGCCACTTCGCTAAACCTATTGAACCGGAAGTATTAGTCGAAGCAATCGCAACCTTAGCGGCGGCTCAGGAGCGATAACCATGATCAATCAACCGCTTCTGAGATATGGATTGGCGCTTGTGACAACAATCACGGCCCTGCTGCTGATGTTGGCGTTTGACCCCATCGTTCATCTGTCTCAGGCTTCCTTTTTGCTCTTTTTTGGTGCCGTTACCCTCACAGCTTTATATGGCGGACGTAATCCTGCGATCGTTGCAACGGTTCTGGCTGCCGTATTCGCTAACTATTTCTTCCTCGGTCCCAAGTACCAATGGACGATGGATTTAGCCAGTAGCATTCGAATGCTACTGTTTCTGGGGCAAGGAATTCTCATTAGTGTTTTAGTCGGGGCACTTCGAACAGCACAAGAACAGGCTCAGAAGAGCTTGAAGCAACTGCAGGCTTCAGAAATAGAAATCAAAACACTCAACCAGGAACTGCAACATCAAGTTGACGAATTAACGGTTGCCGAACGAACCCTGAGAGCGAGTGAGGAACGGTTGCGGGTTGCTCTGAAAAATGCACCAATCGCTGTTTTTAACCAAAATACAGAATTAGTCTATACCTGGATTTATAACCCAACGTTTGATTATCAGGTTGATCAAGTAGTGGGTAAGCGCGATCGCGACTTAGTTCCCGAGAAGGATGCCCTACTTCTCGATCGAATCAAAGGGGGTGTCCTGGCAACAGGTGTGGGAGTACGAGAGGAAGTCAAGCTCACCATTGATGGAGAAATTTACCATTATGACTTGACTGTTGAACCGTTACAAAATGAGCAGGGTGTTGTTATTGGAGTTACGTGCGCCGCCATTGATGTCACGAAGCGCAAACAAGCGGAGGAATCGCTGTGGCAAAGTGAGCAGCGATTCCGACAGTTGGTTGAATCCAATATGTTTGGTGTTGCGTTTAGTCGAGCCAACGGAGAAATGTATTATGCCAATGATTATTTTCTCAATATGGTGGGGTATACCCGAGAGGATTTGAAGGCTGGGCGTATCCAATGGCTTGACATGACACCCCCAGAATTTCGCCTCCTGGATGAGCAGGCCAACTTGGAGTTACAGGAATTTGGCGTTGCAACCCCTTTTGAGAAAGAATACATTCGCAAGGATGGTAGCCGAGTTCCCATTCTGGTAGGCGTCACTTTATCTCAAGAACCGTCCGATCACGAGCAGGAATCTATTTGCTTTTATATCGATTTGACTGAGCGCAAGCGGGTAGAAGTTGCATGGCAGGAAGATAAACAAATCCTGGATGCTCTGATGGAATATATTCCTGAAGGCATTACCATTGCCGATGCCCCCGATGTCATCATTCGCAAAGTCAGTAAGCATGGGCAACAGTTAGTCGGACGGCCACTAGAACGATTGGAGGGCACTACGGCCAGCACTCATGTGGATGACTGGGGCATCTTTCGGGCCGATGGCATCGCACGACCCACTGAGGATGAACTCCCTCTAACTCGTGCAGTACGCCAGTCGGAAGTCGTCGTGAATGAAGAATGGGTTGTTCAACAGCCCGACGGCGGCAAAATCAGTATTCTCTGCAATGCAGGCCCCATTCATGATGCCAAAGGCAATACGACAGGGGGTATTCTGGCCTGGCGAGACATTACGGAGCGTAAGCAAGCCGAGGAAAGACTACGGCAGGCCCTACAAAAACTCACCTTCCACGTTGAAAATACTCCCATAGCGGTGATTGAGTGGAACCGAGATTTTCGAATCACTCGCTGGTCCGGAGCAGCCGAACGAATTTTAGGTTGGTCGTCAGAGGAGGTTCTTGGCAAGCCATTGGCAGACTTACATTTCGTTTATGAAGACGATATGCAAGAAGTCACTGACGTTTGCGAACGATTGGCACTGGGTGAAGAACCTTTTATCTTTTCGTATAACCGTAACTACACAAAGAACAGGGATGTCGTGCATTGTGAATGGTACAACTCCAGTCTGCGGGACACGAATGGACAGATGCTCTCTGTTCTATCCCTTGTTCTAGATGTCACCGATCGCAAACAAGTTGAAACGGAACGTGAACAACTCTTAGCACGGGAACGAGCGGCTCGTACCGAAGCGGAAGCCGCTAACCGTGTTAAAGATGAATTTTTGGCCGTACTTTCCCACGAGTTGCGATCGCCCCTTAACCCCATTCTCGGCTGGTCTCGCCTCCTGCAAACCAAAAAGCTTGACGAAGCAAAAGTGACTGAAGCCCTCAAAACCATCGAACGCAATGCCCGCCTGCAAGCCGAACTGATCGAAGATCTGTTGGATGTCTCCCGAATTTTGCAGGGCAAGCTGACCCTCAATCTTTCGGCCATTGATTTAAGCACAACGATTCAAGCCGCTATCGAAACGGTTCGTTTAGCCGCTGAAGCCAAAGCGATCCACATTGAAACCGAGTTACAGCCCGGCTCAGATCCGATTGTTGGGGATGCTAGCCGCTTACAGCAAATTGTATGGAATTTGCTTTCTAACGCCGTTAAGTTCACCCCATCTGGGGGCAGGGTTCATATACGGCTACAACAGGCCGGTTCTCAGGCGCAAATTATTGTCAGTGACACTGGAAAAGGCATTTCTCCAGAGTTTCTGCCCCACGTGTTCGAGTACTTTCGGCAAGCTGATTCCTCTACCACTCGCAAATTTGGAGGGTTGGGGTTAGGACTTGCTATCGTGCGCCACCTGGTGGAACTACATGGAGGAACTATCCAGGCCGAAAGTCCGGGGGAAGGTTTGGGTGCTACCTTCACAGTTCAACTGCCGTTGATGGCAAGGGTTGCTGCCACGTCTCAACGTCATGTCTTACCCAAGCAACGGCCTAACCTGAATGGCATCAAGGTGCTGGTGGTTGACGATGACCCCGATGGTCGTGAGTTTGTCGCCTTTTTATTGGAACAGGAAATGGCAACCGTTATCACGGTCGCGTCTGCCCATGAAGCTCTGACAACGCTGCTCACCGTTAAGCCCAACATATTACTCAGCGATATCGGCATGCCCGATACGGATGGTTATACATTCATCCAGAAAGTCAGGTCACTGCCGCCCCAACAGGGGGGAATGATTCCGGCGATCGCGCTCACTGCCTATGCCTCAGAGTTTGACCAGCAGTTAGCCCTACAAGCCGGGTTTCAAAAACACATCTCCAAACCCATCGAACCGGATGCCTTAATCCAGGCCA
Organism: Leptolyngbya sp. PL-A3; assembly: GCF_039962325.1. Lineage (NCBI taxonomy): Bacteria > Bacillati > Cyanobacteriota > Cyanophyceae > Leptolyngbyales > Leptolyngbyaceae > Leptolyngbya > Leptolyngbya sp. PL-A3. The sequence goes on along the minus strand of NZ_JAMPLB010000014.1, from coordinate 66,175 downwards.
TCATCGATTTAGTAGGAGTAATGGCAATCCCTGAGTAACAGTAACCAATCTTCTGTGAGCCTTGTAGGTGCAATCTAGTATCTATCCCGAAGGCTTCCCCAGAACGTGCTTTAAAGCGGAGTGTACCGTCCCTCCTCTGGTAGATCCTAAATCGCTAAAAATCCCCTTTAATATAGAGATCAACCGTATGTTGATACGGTGAATGACTGCCCAAAAGGAGTAAAAATCAGGTCAGCTGGGGGTGGGCAACTGACCCGCAGGCTCATTTACCGCAGTTAGCTGATGGGTTTGCTTTTTAATTTTGGTACAACACCAATGAGACGGGACAAAACAGGCCGATTTATTCCGAACTGGACGCAGGAAATCAAGCACGCCGTTAATCTTTCACTCACACAAACCGCCTGGCAGCTTTTAGAAAAGCAAGCTCAAAACCAGGGTATTTCCCGTTCTGAATTAATCGAATGTTTTGCCCGCAGTTTAGCACAAGCCCATCCGGCCCTTATAGATCATCATGGATCGGTGCAAGCCGCCTCCCCAACCGATCGCTCCGTTGCAAGCCCCTTGAAGGAGCAGGAATTCCTTCAGGTGCTTCTGGATAATGTGCAGGCAGGCATTGTTGCCTGTGATGCCGATGGAGAATTGAAGCTGTTCAATCAAGTTGCCCGTTCGTTTCACGGTTTACCCGAAAAGCCCCTACCACCAGAGCAGTGGGCCGAGTTTTATGACTTGTATTTGCCTGACGGCAAGACTCCTATGGCCACCCAGGATATTCCCTTGTTTCGGGCCCTCCAGGGGGAGTCTGTGCACCAGATGGAGATGATGATCATCCCCAAACAGGGACTACCACGAACGTTGCTGGCAAACGCTGAAGCAATTGTCACGCCTACGGGGAAAAAGTTGGGTGCCGTGGTCGTGATGCACGACATCACGGAGCGCAAGCAGATAGAAATGGTGTTGCGCGATCGCGAAACCCAGCTTCAAAGTATTTTCCAAACCATTCCCGATGGCATTGTGATTTTGGATCGATCCGGTCAAATTACCGCTGCAAATCCAGCAGCAGAAGCGATTCTTCGATTAACCAACAGCAACATCACGGAGCGGATCTACAATAATCCTTCCTGGACCATTACAACGGTTGAGGGCTTACCGTTTCCAGAGGAAGAGTTGCCTTTTGTTCGTGTCATAGCAACTGGACAGCCAGTTTATGGTGTTGAACATGCCATTACTCACACCGATGGCACCACAATTATTCTTTCGATCAATGCCTCACCTCTGTTTGATGCGGACGGGCAGATGATTAACATCGTCACCGCACTCAGCGACATTACGGCTCGCAAGAAGGCAGATGCAGCGTTGCGGGAATCAGAAGAACGTTATCGCTCAGTCATTGAGATGGCTGCAGAAGGCATTATTCTTCAGTATGCAGATGGCAAAATCTTCACCTGCAATACCAGTGCTGAACAGATTTTAGGCCAGACAGCAGAGCAGTTGATGGGACGTACCTCCCTGGATCCCGGGTGGCAGTCGATTTATGAGGATGGTTCTCCGTTTCCAGGGAACTTACACCCATCTATGGTGACACTGCGAACGGGAGAGCCCCAATCCAATGTGATCATGGGTATCCGGAAGCCAGATGAAACTCTAACCTGGATTTCCATCAACACTCGCCCTTTGTTTCGTCCGAAAGATACAAAACCTTTTGCCGTTGTCGCTTCATTTTTTGACATTACCCAACGCAAACAGGTGGAGGAACAACGGTCAACCTTAATCCAGGAACAAGCCGCTCGGTTAGCGGCCGAAACAGCACAGCAACAATCTGCATTTCTAGCAGAAGTGAGTGCCGTGCTGTCATCCTCCCTGGACTATGAGCAAACGCTTCAGAGCGTTGCGGATTTGGCCGTTCCCCGGGTCGCCGATTGGTGCAGCGTGGATTTAGTGAGTGACGATCGCATCATTAGTCGCGTGGCTGTAGCTCACACGGACCCAGAAAAAGTAAAGTTTGCCTGGGAGGTAGTGCAGCGGTTTCCCCCCTCTCTAGATAATAACTACGGCATTGCTCAGGTTATTAAATCGGGGCGCAGCGAAATTGCAGCCCATATTACGGATGAGCAGTTAGCTGTCATTCAGAACCAGGAGTACTTACAAGTCATTCGGGGGTTGGGTATAAAGTCTTGTATCATCGCACCGTTAGAGGCGCGAGGCCGAGTATTGGGTACGATTTCGTTCATCTATAGCGAATCAAACCGCCAATATGGCAAAGCTGATCTGATACTGGCAGAGGATCTAGCCCGTCGAGCCGCGATCGCCATCGACAATGCCCGGCTGTTCCAAGAAGCTCAACAGGCCTGTCAGGCGGCTGAGAAGGCCGCTGATCGTACGGCTCGTCTGCAAACAATCATGGCAGCTCTATCGGAGTCCCTAACTCCCCAACAGGTGGCTGATGTGATTGTGCAGCAAAGCATTGCTGCATTATCAGCGGATTCTGCCCTGATGACGGTACTGACGGATGACGAGAAAGAATTAGAGATTATCAAAGCGGTGGGATACCACACGGATATCGTAGAATCATGGCGACGGTTTCCGGTGTCGGCAGCAGTTCCCCTGGCGGATGCGGTCCGCACAGGAACGCCAGTTTGGGCAGAGACAAAGGCCGAGCGGTTAGCTCGTTACCCGCATCTGGCAGACATTTACAGCCGCTATGATTTCAACTCATGGATCTCGTTGCCGCTGATGAGTGAAGGCAAAGCCGTAGGCGGTATGCTGCTCAGCTTTAAAGAACATAAGTCTCTCAGCCAGGATGATCGCGATTTTATTCTGGCCGTGAGCCGGCAATGTGCCCAGGCTATTTCTCGTGCTCAGGCCTACGAAGCCGAACGCAAAGCACGGGCAGAGGCAGAAGCTGCCAACCGCATTAAAGACGAGTTCCTAGCCGTGCTTTCCCATGAGTTGCGATCGCCCCTTAACCCCATCTTGGGCTGGGCGAAACTCCTGCAAACCAGAAAATTAGATGCGGCAAAAGTTACCGAAGCGTTAAAAATCATCGAGCGTAACGCTCGTCTGCAATCTGAATTAATTGAGGATTTGCTGGATGTATCGCGCATTTTGCAGGGCAAGCTCAGCCTGAACCGGGCTGCTGTTGACCTCACCACGACCATTCATGCAGCGCTCGAAACAGTTCGCTTGTCTGCTGAGGCCAAGGCGATCCAGATTGAAACGCAACTGGCGACTAATGTTGGGCAGGTTTTAGGGGATTCCAGCCGTCTCCAACAAGTCGTCTGGAATCTCCTGTCGAATGCCGTCAAATTCACACCGGAGGGCGGCAAGGTTCATGTGCAACTGGAGCAGATGGGTTCCTACGCCCAAATTATTGTCAGCGATACGGGAAAAGGCATCGCACCAGAATTTCTTCCTCACGTGTTCGAGTATTTTCGGCAGGCTGACGCAACAACAACGCGCAAATTTGGCGGCTTAGGGCTGGGCCTGGCGATCGTCCGACATCTCGTTGAATTACACGGGGGAACGATTCAGGTAGAAAGCCCAGGGGAAGGGCAGGGTGCAACGTTCACGGTACAACTGCCGCTGCTTGCCAAGATTTCTCCGGCATCCCCCGTAGGGGAACTTCATACGCATCTACCCAGTTTGAATGGGATCAAGGCCTTAGTCGTCGATGATGACGCTGACGCTCGTGACCTGGTTGCATTTTTACTGGAACACGAACAGGCAACCGTCATAACGGCTTCCTCTGCGTCAGAAGCGCTAATTGCTCTAGCCAAATTTCAACCGGACATCTTGTTAAGCGATATCGGCATGCCAGATATGGATGGCTATATGCTTCTACAAAAGGTGCGATCGCTTCCTCCCGATCAAGGGGGGTTGATTCCGGCGATCGCCCTCAGCGCCTATGCAGCGGAATACGACCAACGTCAGGCACTCAGAGTTGGTTTTCAGAAGCACATTCCCAAACCTGTTGATCCAGAAACTCTGATCAAAGCCATTTCTGAATACATTCACGTTAAATCATCAATCCATTAGCTCACTTGTGTATTGCTATATCTATCTCCAAGGTAGATAGGTTCGAGAGGTGTTTCTCGAACATCACCATCCTGGCGTTCTACACGATAGGCTTTTGCAGAGGGACGAGAACTTACAATTTTTTCCAGAGTTTCATTGACGAAATGTAAGCCAACTCCATCGTCTGCGGCATAACCATCTTCCAGCGCTCCCTCTGAAATTAACTCATGATAAACAGGTCTACGATTGGCTTCCCCATCATAATGGGGGCAATGGGTACCCTTTAAAAACCCAAGACAATTCAACGGCTTTAAAACACCGTTACCAGGGTAATCGCTAACCCCGGATTCAAACCAACACAGTGAACCAGCACTAAATCCGCAAAGAATGGTTCCCTGTTCCCAAGCCTCCTTCAAGACGCTATCCAACTCCCAATCGTGCCAAAGCGCCAATAAATTTTTGGTGTTTCCACCACCCACATAAATGATGTCTTGTTCCAGTAGAAAACCTCGCAGGTCAAGGGTCGGAGGATGAAACAACGAGAGATGACTGGGTTGGCAGGGGAATTTCAAGAATGTGGAATAGAACCTGACAATGTAGCGATCGCTATCCCCACTGGCGGTTGGTAGAAAGCAAACTTTAGGCTGAGGCTTACTGACTAGCTCCAGGACATATCGGTCGAGTAAGAGGTTATCCGGTTCTATCGAAAGACCGCCTCCACCCATAGCCACAATATGCTTGTCTGGAAGAGATGCTGACATTTTTCTCGCCTCAATTACTGGCAGGATGTATCTAGGATAAGCTAAGGATCAAAAACAAAATAACCTGTAATTCTTTTTGTGAGAAGGGCCGCAAGATGTGAGCTACTAATGTTGGATGCATCAACCTTTTGTGTAGAGTGCGATCGCCTCTTTTGCCGTTTGTAGAATGCGATCGCGCAATTCTAATGGCTCCAGCACCTCCATCTGCCCCCCAAACCCTAGCACATAGGCACAAGCCGCTTCTTCGATATCAAACCGGATTGAGGCGGGAATCCACCCCTCTGCATCGGGTGAACCGATATGCTCTATTTTGGCGAAATATCCGGCATAGCGCAGCCGAGGCAATGCATCCGGAGCAACCCGAAGCAGCACCTCATAGCGCGGCAAATTGGCTTTGAACTCAACGAGCGATCGCTGCCAATACTCAGCTAAATTAAATCCATCTGGACGAATGCAAGGAGACTCCATGACTCTGGCATTCCGCACTCGTGAGATGCGATAAGAACGCACCTCCTCATCCACGGCAGCAATAAAGTACCAGACACTCCCTTTCGCAACCAGTCCCAGCGGATTAACAATTCGTTCAACCAGCTTGCCATCACTGCGCTCATAACTGAGTTCCAATTGCCGCTCCTGCCAAACGGCAGCTTGCAGAACCGGAAAAGCTGACATCTCCTCTTCCCAACGCTGCCATCCCGCCGGATCAAGGTGAATGCGCTGGCTTACGACTTCAGCCTGCTGACGGTTAGCTGTGGGCAATGCGGCCAGAAGCTTTAGTAAGGCAGCCTCAAACGCTTGGCCCCAGCCTAAGTCAGCCAGCAGGTGAGTGGGTTTGGGCAGAAATAACGCCTGAATCTCTGCCAAATTCAGCCCGGTCAAGGTGGTCTGGTAGTTATCTAACAGGCTCCACCCCCCACTCTGCCCGCGTTCGGCAGTCACAGGCACCCCGGCACTACTGAGAGCTTCCATATCCCGATGAATGGTTCGTTCAGACACCTCTAAACGCTCCGCTAACTCGTGTGCCGTAAGACGACCATGTACCTGGAGCAGCATCAGGATTGAAAGGAGGCGATCGGCACGCATAAGGACAGGAGATGGAACGGGTGGATGAAGGGGTTATTCTTTTGAGTTTACGTGAAATATGACAATGGGTGTCAGGAAAGGAGCCCTATGCTGCAAAAAGAGAGCTGAGACACAGTTTTTCAACCATTTGAAAGAATTGCAGGAGATAAACTATGCAACCACTCAAAGATAAGATTGCGATCGTTGCTGGAGGCACACGTGGGGCAGGACGGGGCATTGCTGTAGAGCTAGGTGCAGCCGGAGCAACGGTTTATGTGACAGGGCGCACAACTCGAACTCAGCGATCGGAATACAACCGTCCCGAAACCATTGAAGAAACCGCAGAGCTAGTCACACAAGCCGGTGGAAAAGGGATTGCGGTACAAGTGGATCATTTAGACCCAAAACAAGTACAAGCATTGGTTACCCGCGTTGAACAGGAACAAGGACGGTTAGATATTCTCGTCAATGATATTTGGGGTGGAGAAAATCTAGCGCAGTGGAACACTCCAGTTTGGGAGCACTCATTGGAGGGCGGCTTACGAATGTTACGATTGGCGATCGATACCCACATCATTACCAGTCACTTTGCCTTACCACTGCTCATCAAAAATCCAGGTGGATTGTTAGTCGAAATCACGGATGGTACGGCTGACTATAATAACACCCACTACCGCTTATCTCTGTTTTACGATTTGGCAAAAACTTCTGTAACCCGTATGGCCTGGGGCTTGGCCCAGGAACTTCAGCCCCACCAATGCACAGCTATTGCTCTCACACCCGGATGGATGCGCTCAGAGATGATGTTAGAAATTTTTGGGGTCACCGAAGCAAACTGGCAAGAGGGTGTAGCAAAAGATCCTCACTTTATCATTTCTGAAACTCCACGCTATATCGGTCGGGCTGTTGCTCACCTGGCTGCAGACCCCGATGTTGCCCGCTGGAATGGGCAATCTCTATCCAGCGGGCAACTGGCCAAGGTGTATGGCTTCACCGATTTGGATGGCTCACAGCCTGAAGCATTCCGCTATCTTCCAGAGGTGCAAGAGTTAGACAAACCTGCCGATGCAACGGGATACCGATAATCCCAGTGAGAACAATCAATGATTGAAGGTAGCCAGGGAAAGCAAACTGATTAAGCAAATAAATTGAATGACCAAGCTAAACAAACGTAAATTTGGATTCGCACCCAGCATATGAACAATGGAATGGAAAAGCCGAAAAACAATGTAGGTGCCAGCGAATAGATCGACTAAAGTTCCAGAGGCTCCCCGAACAACCAGAAGAAAGACAACACCCAGGTAAAGGGGAACGTTTTCCATCAAGTTGGCCTGTACTCGTAAGAACCGCCAAAGCGGACTTGTATGATCAGAAGTACCGAAGTCTTTAGGGCTTCCTCCTGCGGCTAAATGTCGTATGCGGACGATGAGCAATAGGACAACAACGACAATCGCCCATAGAATAAGAACGACTAAACCCCAAAGAGGAACTGTCATAGGTGATGCAAGTGGTGCATCGACTACAGCAGAAATGAACATCTGTTCAATTAGCATCGCTTACCTCCGATGAAACGAGGGCCATGTTCCAGACCGTTATTGGGTGTGTTGCACACCCTGATTGAGGGGTCTGAAGCAAAGCCGAACTTGTCTCTACTGTAGAGAGGCAGGCTATTGAAGCTCTAGAAGAAAGTTGCCAGGGTTTAGAAGATTATTGCGATCGCCCACTCTCCTGAAAATACAATCGTGTTTGAAGTTGTTTGGGTGTCATTCCCAGCTTGCTTTTAAGGGATCGAGTTAAGTGGCTTTGATCGCTAAAGCCTGCTCGTAGTGCAATCTCAGAAATACTTAGCTCACTGTATTGCAGAAGATAGGTTGCGTGATCCAGGCGACATTGCAGAATGTATTGGTGAGGTGTCACTCCCATGTTTTGCTTGAATAAACGCAAGAAATGGTAGGGGCTAATTTGGGCGATCGCTGCAACTTCCTCCAGCTTTAAAGGTTGATGCAGGTGTGCTTTGATGTAATCCTTTACCAAAGCCAACTTATTGCGAGATAAACCATTTCCGTAGCTAGAGAGTTTGGGGCGAGTGGTGCAATAGTTCCGCAACAGATGAATAGCAAGTGCCGTTTTAAGGCTATCAAGTAGCAAAGCACTCGCTATGCCACCCGTTTTTGCTTCTGCTCGAAGAGTCGAAAAGATACCCTGCACAAACCCGTCCGGTTGGCTCATGAAGCGAGGCGTCAGCTCAACCTGATCAAGATTTACCCAGTCTTGGCCGAGCTGGTACAGAAGCGCTGGTTCAAAGGCCAACACCATAAACTGAACCGGAGCATCCCAACTACAACGATGAACGATGCCTGCGGGAATAATAGCAATATCTTCTGCACTTCGTCGTTCTTGCTGCCGTTTGCCATCGAGCGATCGCATACCCAACGCACTCATGCCTGATGAATCTGGTACACCACAGGCCAGCACATGCATTGTGTGCTGATGTTCGCCCGTTGCAAAAATGGGCTGTTGATGCAGTTCAAAATGTAAACCATCCCAACCAGAACTCCTCAAAATTGCAGGATTGGGAACGATCGCATCAGAGGCATTATCCTGCTGATAATCCAATTGTTTGATCGAGTGATTGGGCATGTTCATCGCCTGCAACAGATGAAGAATGAATCTATTCTCTCATCTTGAACGAAAACTCAAGACATGCTCTTACAGCGCTTTGCGCTGGGTGCATCCCACTTTTGTAAGTGAGGCAGGCAAAGCCTGCCTCACTTACAAAAGTGGGTTTCCAAATCTGCAAAAATGGGATGTGCACCCTTTGCGCTTGAATCAGCCACGGTTGTTTTTATGGGAGCCCGTGGAGCGCGACTCTCATAAAAACAACCAGATTTTAAGCGTTTGAAAAGCGCTGTAAGGTCCTGTTTGAAAGGGTTATTTTCCATACCTTTTGGGCGTGGAAATTAACCCTTTCAAGCAGTTCTAAGCGAACTCGCCCATAGGTTAGACGACGCTGTGAGTCATTATTGCTAGATTATCAAAGTCTGCAGCGCCTTCAGATTACGACCCTGTCAGGCTGCACCCTATCCCCTGAGACTTGAGATTATTGAGAATGACATACAACTTTGATTTATTCATCATTGGTGCAGGCCCGGCAGGCTTGGCCGCTGCAAAACAGGCCGCTCAGTATGGAGTGAAGGTTGCGATCGCGGAACAGGATCAACTGGGCGGATGCTGCGTCAATCGAGGCTGTGTGCCAAAGAAAATGATGATTTACGCAGCAGATTATGCCGCATCCATGCAAAATGCCGTTGATTATGGTTGGGAGCAGTGCTCCAGCAACTTTCACTGGCAGACATTTCGGAAAAAGCGCGATCAAGAACTCCAACGCTTACGCCAGGTACATCAACAGGCATTGGAACAAGCAGGAGTGGAATTCCTGAAAGGGCGTACTCAATTTTTAGATGCCCACACCCTTGATGTGGAGGGGCAGAAATATACGGCGGATAAGGTTTTGATTGCCGTCGGGGGAAAGCCCATCAAACCTGATATTCCGGGAATTGAGTACACCATGAACTCTGATGAGTTACTGGATTTAGAGCAGCTGCCCAAGCGGATTGCCATTATTGGTGGTGGATATATTGGTGCCGAATTCGCTAGCACCCTGCGTGAGTTCGGCTGTGATGTTACCGTCATGAACCGAGAATCTTGCCTGTTGGAAGGCTTTGATGAAGCTGTGCAAGTTGCCGTGCGGAATGGATTTATCCAACGGGGCATCCAAACCCTCTGTAGTACAACAACAGACAAAATCAAGCAAATCTCCGAAGGGCTATGCCTGCACCTAACAGGGGATTGTCCCGAGACAATAGTAGTTGATAAAGTATTGTGCGCGATCGGTCGTGCCCCCAATCTGGAAGGATTAGGGTTGGAAGCTGCGGATGTGGAATTCGATCAGAAAGCCATCGCCGTCAACCACCAGAATTGCACCAGCCAACCGAACATCTATGCCGTTGGTGACTGCACCCATCGCAAGCAACTCACCCCAGTTGCCCGAACCGAGGGACGCAGGGCCGTTGATGCCATGTTTGGCAAACCTGGTGATGAATTGGATGATCAACTCATTCCTTCCTCAGTTCTCAGTCGTCCTGAAGCGGCGAGTGTGGGCTTAACCGAAACCCAAGCACGAGAGCAGTACGGGGACAACATTGAATGTCATTGCAAAGAGTTTGTGCCGCTCCGGTACAGCCTGACAAATGACAAAGAAAAGGCACTGATGAAGTTAGTCGTTGAACGTGAGAGCGATCGCATTCTAGGCTTTCACATGGTTGGTGAAAATGCGGCTGAAATTGTGCAGGGTGCTGCGATCGCCCTTCAAAAAGGAGTAACACGACAAGAACTAACTCAAATCATTGGCGTCCATCCCTCAACTGCAGAAGAATTATTTTCCATCTAACCGGTCTACGGTGCGGTCTTTAGCACGCATCGTAGATCGCACTCTCCAAAGCATCGGATAACAACCTGTTTTGAAGCGGAGCCGCAAAATTGGTGCGGCTGAAGCTGGATAACATGTTTCTGACAATCTGCCCGCAAAATTAAGGCTTCAAGCAAAACCCTCTTACGAAGTACTTCAATATTTGCAGTGGTGTAAATTGCGCCATTCACCCAACTTCATTCTGTTGGAAGTTTCAGGGCTATTCCTACGATAGAGATTCCCTCAGGGAAACAGCCGATATGCTATCGGACAAGTCTTTTAGCCATCGACAGTCTTTCGAAGGCAAAGAGTTTAAGATCTCCAGCTCCTAAGCTCTCTGCCTGAAGACCAAGCTTTGCAATGGCAAGCTGTCATTATCTCTACCAGAGGTCCCTGTAGATATGAGTCAGACAAAACCCGTCATCATCGTTCATGGTGGTGCAAAAACTATTTCAGAAGACAAGGTAGAAGCAAACCATGCTGGATGCCGAGCCGCAGCGCTGGCAGGTTGGTCAGTACTCGCACAAGGGGGTAGCGCTGCCGAAGCCGTTGAAGCCGCTATTCGAGTGCTAGAGTCCGATCAAACATTCAATGCCGGTTTCGGTTCAACCCTCAACAGCGAAGGAGAGGTCGAAGTCGATGCGGCCATCATGGATGGCGCGACCCTGTCCTGGGGAGCTGTGGCCGCGGTGCAGGGAGTTCGCCACCCCATCGCTGCCGCTCGCCGCATCATGGAGGAGAAACCTCGGTTATTGGTAGCCCGCAGTGGAGAGCGGTTTGCGTTAGAACACGGATTGGAAATGTGTGCCAAAAAGGATCTGATCAGTGAAGAGCAATATGAGGAGTGGAAAGAGGACGTTGAAGTGTTAGACCGGCCTAACACAGTAGGCTGTGTCGCTCTGGATATCAATGGTAACCTGGCAGCAGGCACCTCTACAGGAGGCACCAATGGACAACCCCAGGGCCGAGTCGGGGATACAGCGCTTGTAGGTTGCGGTCTGTATGCCGACAACCGATTAGGAGGATGCTCTACCACAGGGGATGGGGAGTCTATTATTCCAGTCGTTTTAGCGAAGAGTGCAATTGATGCCTTAGCGGGAGGACGGCATCCCGATGAGGCCGCTCAGCAGGCGATCGCCACTCTTCAATCTCGTGTAGAGGGAGAAGCGGGCTGTATTCTGATCGATTGCCAGGGGCGTATTGGCTGGGCCTACAACTCCGAAGACATGGCCGTAGCCTATATGAACGAAGAATTATCAGAACCTGCCACATTTACAGGTAAGGAGCAGCCGTTGGCAGCCGCCTAACTCCTTTTGTCATAGCCCCCGCTTGTAGAGTTGGACACTTGATACGGCGGGGGCTAAGCCTTGCTCATCAAAGTGTCCTAAATCTACTGGCCAGTAGTTCCATGAAAACCCAAAACATCCTTCCCTTTTTTCAGGGCAATAGCCTTTCCGATCTGTTCGCGCAGGATATCCATGACGCGCACTATGCGTTGCTCTTGAATTATCCAGCGACGGCAAGTTGGGCTGCCTACCCCAATGTCCAGAAATATTTCCTGCAAGATGGCAGCAGTGAATCGACCAAAACATCCTTTGACAAAATTTGTCAGAAGGAACCCTGGAAAAACCTGGCAGTGTTGGGAGAAAAGCTACCGGGTATCGTGATCAGTCCGCCACAGAAGTTACTCACGCAGTACTGGCAAGAGTATTTTGGCTTTGGCAATATCCCGGCCGAAATGATGGATTGTTCTAATTACCTGGATGAACTGAGTGAGGGCGATCGCATCGATCAGCTGATCACCCTGTTTCCTTTCGACCATTTGCGGCCAGAGAGGCATGCGGTTAAGCCCGATACCCATTACCACCTGCTTAGCAAAGCAACTCTATCAAAGCTAGGTATTCTCTGCCCCAACTATCAAACCTATAACCTCAGCTCACAGGATCTGGATCAGCTTCCGCTACCCCAACAATTCCCTTATCTGATTAAGACATCTCACGGTCTTTCAGGTGAAGGAACTTATATTATTCGCAATTCAAGCGACCTCAACTATTGCTTGGAAGAACTCAGAAAATACCTGCACATTAATTTATTGGAAACCATTATTGTTTCTGAGTTTGTGAAGCACGAAGTCAATAATTACTGTGTGCAGTTCTACGTCAATAAACAGGGGGCTATTACTCTGATTGGGGTAACTCAGCAATTGGTCAGTCCTGAGGGTAATTATTTGGGTGGGGTCATCGACTATACAGATGACCTCGGCAAGTTTTTAGACATGATTAAATCTGTGGGCCAGTATGCCCATCAACAGGGATATTTTGGAGTCATTGGGTTCGACGTCCTGGAAGATCGTGACGGTCAACTTTATACAATTGATGCAAACTTTCGGATCAACGGTTCGACGCCGCTCTGTCTCCAACGGCATCAATTGATGAGCCTGGATAAAGCGATCGCTAAATACTCCAGCGATTACAGAATGGAAGGCACCCTGGATTCCATTCTGACGACGCTACGGCCTCAGCTAGAGCGCAAAGATTTTCTGATTCTGTCGGCGCTGGAGAAGGTGAAATACGGCAAGATCTACACCGAAATCTACGGAATTGTCACCGGAGAAACATTGCAGGATATGCAACAGATTGAGCAAAGCTTGCATAGTAAAGGGCTGCTATTAGCAGGCTATACAGTAGCGGTTTAGGTGTAGCACCTATTCACTCTCACAGGAATAGGTCACAATATGCTGAAACCTTTGCAGCAAGGATACTCCGCCATCACGCTTACTACAAAGGTTTCAGCTCTTTACCCACAAATGGCCTCAAAAACCTGGTATTAATACCTATCTCTATTTCCATTCTCAGAACGCCTGTATTCAACTGTTTTATAAGGACAGTTTATAGGTTTTGGACTAACATTAAACCCAATTAAATAAGCCCGATTTAGGGTAACAGAGAACTCCTATATATCAAGCTTATTTGAGTAATTATATGCAGGTCGGCAATTGCAGCTATACCAGGAGAGATTAACGATCCCTCCGGATACAAAGGAATAGCAAAGAAAGAGATTTCATCCCCTCATTTGATGCTGAGGCTGGAGAGGTATACTCACCTTCTTTACTATTCAGATAGTCACTGAGGGATGGTACTACAAGCTGCCCTTTACCTGCTGTCCCCGTCAAGGCAAGCACAACAATATTCATAAAATTGGGATTCAATAGAAACTGATTTCAATTCAATTGAATAATCATAAAATCTATATATGGATTGTGCGCTGTGCCTTATGCTTGGCACAATCCATCTTTGAGTTATTTATAGGGGCTATATGTTGAGGTTAGACCCATTAAATATGGACCGTAGCTTTAAACAACTGCGAAAATAGAGTTACGCAGGGACGCGTAATAGGGCACTCTTAGAAAGATGCAATTTGACTCCAGGTTCCCATGAAATCATTTGGAAAAAGTTTAGAAATTCAGTCCTGCGATTTGGTAACCGCAGCCAAATTGCAAGCCGACTCAGCATATCCCCGCCCCCAGTTACGTCGTAGCCAGTGGACCTCCTTAAACGGTACGTGGAAGTTCACCTACGATGATGAGGGAGAGTATATGCGTCCCAGTGATGTCGTCAATTGGGACAACTATATACAAGTTCCGTTTGCGCCCGAATCTATCCGCAGTGGGATTCACGATACAGGATTCCACACCAACTGTTGGTATGAGCGAGAGTTTGACGTAGACGACAAAAATAAGCGCGTTTTGCTCCACTTCGGAGCTGTTGATTACCGGGCGCGCGTGTGGGTAAACGGTCAATTCATGATCGACCACGAAGGTGGGCATACTCCCTTCTCTATGGACATCACCTCCGCTCTGCGTCCAGAAGGGCCTCAAACCGTTACAGTATGGGCCGAAGATGACCCACACGATCTGGCGAAACCCCGTGGCAAACAAGACTGGCAGCGGGAACCCCATAGCATTTGGTATCCCCGCACCAGTGGTATCTGGCAAACGGTTTGGTTAGAAGAAGTACCCGAAACCTACATCCAACGTCTGAAGTGGACGCCCCACTTTGAGCGCTGGGAAATTGGCTTCGAAGGGTTCGTTGCCGGAAAATTGCAAAAAGAAATGCAATTAAAGGTGCGGTTGACAGTCGGCTGTCAATTGCTGGTTAACGACACTTATGAAGTATTAAATGGCGAAATTCATCGCCGCATTGCCCTCTCAGACCCCGGTATCGATGATTACCGGAACGAGTTGCTGTGGCGACCTGAGAAACCAACGTTGATTGATGCACAGATTCAACTCTGGTGCCAGGGGCAGTTGGTGGATGAGGTGTCATCCTATACGGCCATGCGGACGGTCAGCATTGAGCGCGATCGCTTTATGCTCAACGGCCAGCCCTACTATCTGCGACTGGTGCTAGACCAGGGCTACTGGGAAGACACTTTGATGACGGCCCCATCTGATGAAGCTCTCCGCCGAGATGTCGAGTTAACGAAGCAAATGGGCTTCAATGGGGTACGGAAACACCAGAAAATTGAAGACCCCCGCTATCTATACTGGGCTGATGTACTGGGTCTAATGGTGTGGGAAGAAATGCCCAGCGCCTATCGCTTTACACCAAAGTCTGTCGAGCGTCTGACTAAGGAATGGACTGAGGTCATTGAGCGAGATGCCAGCCACCCCTGTGTTGTAGTTTGGGTACCTTTCAACGAGTCCTGGGGTGTACCTGATTTGACGGCAACTCCAGCCCACCGGCACTGGGTTCAGGCTCTCTATCACCTGACCAAGACGCTCGATCCGACCCGACCTGTCATCGGTAATGACGGCTGGGAAAGTACAACAACGGACATTCTCGCCATCCACGACTACGACACCAAGCCACACGGTTTGGCGAAGCGCTATGGGCCTGAGGTGAAGCTGACCGATCTGTTCGATCGCCAGCGTCCCGGTGGGCGAGTGCTGACTCTTGACGGGTATCCCCATCAGGGCCAACCCATTATGCTGACCGAGTTTGGTGGCATTGCCTGCACACGGCCTGAAGAGGAGTGTCAAACCTGGGGTTATGCCCGTTCAGATAATGCGCTGGAATTTCAAAGCCAGTATGCGGCGTTGTTGCAAGCCGTCAACAAGATTGAGCTGTTTAGCGGTTTCTGCTATACACAGTTGACGGATACCTTCCAGGAAGCAAACGGATTGCTTTATGTCGATCGCACGCCCAAGTTCCCAATTGAGGCCATTGCATCTGCTACTTTCGGCAGGGGGAATATCGATGTAGACCAGTCTATGCTTCTAGAATCAGCCAAGGTGGCCTGGTCCCAAATGGAAGATGCACTCTCAGACGCTATTAAAGCCAGATGGACGAACTCTCACACTGTACAGCCGGTTCCCCATTGCGGAGGGGATAATCGCTCCTAGTCCCAGTGATGAGCCTGTTCGCGCTAACCCTCACTTACGCTGGCATCCGTTGCGAGCTGAGTGGGTCGCCTATGCCAGTCATCGCCAGGGGCGGACATTCATGCCGCCCCCGGAATACAACCCCCTGGCTCCTACTCGGGATCCACAGTTCCCTACAGAACTGCCCCAGGGCAAGTATGACATCGCGGTGTTTGACAATCGTTTTCCGTCGCTGATTCCGTCAGCGGCGGATGCCCCCCACGCTATTGTGGATACATTGCCAGCAAACGGAGCCTGTGAGGTCGTGGTATTTACCCAAGACCCGCAGGCTTCTTTGAGTTCGTTACCGCTCGACCATGTAGAGTTGTTGTTCCAGGTGTGGGGCGATCGCACCCGTGCCATCAGCCAACATTCTCAAATTCAATACGTCCTACCGTTCGAAAATAAAGGCGTTGAAGTCGGGGTAACTCTGCACCACCCCCATGGGCAAATTTATGCCTATCCCTTTGTGCCGCCCGTTCCGGCCAAAATGGATGTGAATCAACGCGAGTATTATCAGCAGCATCAACGGGGTTTGCTGCAAGATCTGATTCAAAGCGAAATTCAAGACAATCAGCGTATCGTGTATCGGGATGAGTGGGCGATCGCCTTTGTTCCGGTTTGTGCGCGCTACCCCTACGAAGTGTGGGTTGCCCCCATTCAACCTACGGCAACGTTCTCGGATTTAACGGCCGAACAGCGAGCAGGATTGGCCCGGGCCCTCAAAACCGTCACGCTCAAGTATGACGGGTTGTGGAACCGGCCATTTCCTTATTTGATGGCCTGGTTCCAGGCCCCTGTCAATGGAGAAGCACGCCCTGACTGGCATCTCCACGCCGAGTTCTACCCCCCCTACCGCACTGCTGACCGACTCAAATATCTAGCCGGAACCGAGCTGGCAGCAGGCATGTTTGCGAACGATGCCTTGCCTGAGGAAAAAGCAAAGGAATTGCAGGCTGTAGCAGTTGAGCTGGATGCATCGGTTCCTGTATAACCGGCATTGGACTCTGCTGTTTCCTAAAGAATTGCCTGCGTTTGTAGCTTGATCCAGAACGAAATTGGAATGAATTTCTGAATCCTTAACGAATAGGCTAAGGAATACCATGAATCGGTTAGAGGAAGTATCTACCAAACTAGAATTCATGCGGGGTGTGCTGCATGAAACAGAGGCCGCAGGTATTCGACTACGGGGAACGGATTGGTTTGCCTGGGCGACGGCTGGCGGTTCCAATACTGTACTGTTGGCCGCCGAAACGGGTGTGGCTGAAGTTCTGGTAACACCAACAGATGCCTGGATACTCACAGATACCATTGAAGCCGAACGGCTTAAGGATGAGGAGCTTCCCGAAGGTTCCTCCTATAAGCTCTCCGTCAATCCCTGGGCCAAAAGTTCTGATCGCGAATCCTTCGTTCAGGAGGCGACGAATAACGGCAAGATTCTGAGCGATAAACCAGCCGCAGCCAACGAATCCTCACTTCCCCAATCCCTGACTCAGCACCGATGGGTTATGCTGCCCAGCGAAGTGGAGCGGTATCGTCAGGTGGGACGGCTTGCCAGTGAAGCCATGACAGAAGTGCTGATGCGGGCAGAACCAAACTGGACAGAGTATCAGCTTGCCGGAGCAGGGGCAGAAGCGATGTGGGCCAGAGGGCTGCATCCAGCGCTGACATTGGCGGCAGGCGATCGCCGCCTCCCCATCCATCGGCACCCCTTACCCAGTGGAGAAACCCTGGGACGGCAGGCTATGCTGGTTTTTTGTGCGCGAGGACATGGGTTGGTGATTAGCCTGACCCGCTTTGTTTTCTTCGAGGGTTTCACGCAGCAAGATCAACAATTACATCGCACCATTGCTGAAATTGAAGCAGAAGCTCTCAATAATTCCCAAATTGGAACACCGCTGAATGCGGTTTACAACGTTCTCGCCACAGCCTATAAGCAGCACGGTTATCCCAACGCCATTCGCGAACACCATCAGGGAGGGACGGCGAGCTATGGAGCACGCGATGTCGTGGCAAACCCAGAAACGACCAGTCAGCTCGCTGCTAATATGGCCGTTGCCTGGAACCCCAGCATTCCGGGAGCCAAGATTGAAGATACTTTCTTGTTGACCTCGAATAATACGTTGGAAAACCTGAGCTTTGACCCCAAGTTTCCCCACGCTGAAGTTGAAGGGCGGCTCCGCGCTGTCCCGTTGGAGCGCTAATTATGGATTTTGTTCAAATTTTTAATGACGCCCCCAAAATTGAAACCAGTGCGCCCGGGCGAGTGAATTTGTTGGGCGAACACACCGACTACAACGATGGGTTTGTGCTGCCAACAGCCATCCCTCAACATACAACCGTTGCCATTGGCCCCAGTCCAAACGATCGCCACCACTTCTACTCTGCTGAATTAGAAGAAATGATTGATTTGAACCCGACTGACGCCGCAGCTGAGGGCTTTGCCAGTTATGTATACGGCTGTATTCGCATGGTAGAGGAATCTGGCTATCCGGTTCCTCCCTTGAATGTGTTTGTGACATCCTCGGTGCCTATTGGCTCAGGTTTGTCGAGTAGTGCCGCGCTAGAAGTGGCGATGTTGCGGGGCTTGCGATCGCTTCTCAATCTCGACATTGACGATGTAAAAATCGCACAACTCGGACAGCAAGCTGAGATTCAGTACGCAGGGGTCAGTTGCGGCATCCTTGACCAGATGGCCTCCAGTCTTGCTGATACTGAGCACATGCTGTTCCTGGATACCCGCACCCTCGAGCGCAAGATTCTGCCCTTCCCTGCGGGAGCTGAAATTGTGGTAATCGACAGTGGAGTCGCGCGATCGCTCGCCACCAGTGGCTACAACCAGCGACGCTCGGAGTGTGAAGAAGCAGCCCGTCAGTTAGGCGTCAAAGCGCTACGCGATGTCAGCGACCCGCAGAAGGTGGAGCATTTGCCAGAGCCTATCCGTAAGCGGGCTCGCCATGTCATCACTGAAAATAACCGGGTGCTCAAAGCCTTAGACGGAGTTCCGCCGAAGGTCTTTGGCGAGCTCATGAATGCCTCTCACGCCAGCTTGCGGGATGACTACGAAGTATCAGTACCTGCCCTCGATCAACTCGTTGATATTCTACAAAATACCTCCAATGTCTTTGGAGCTCGCTTAACGGGGGCTGGATTTGGAGGCGCCTGTGTAGCGTTGGTTGCGGAGGGAGAAGGAAAGGCGATCGCCCAAACCGTGCTCAACCACTACAACAATGCTGGATTCAACGGACATATTCTCGTTGATTAACTCATATAGCAATATGCAAGTGCGTTAGGTACAGCAACGATGGTGTGGGGCACTTCGTGCCCCACACCATCGTCCTTAATCAATGCGCACAGCGTTTTCAGTACTTCGATTAAAGAAATTGAGTTTTTTGAAGAAACAGCGTTACCGTATTCATTCCGCCTCTATCAATGGGGAGAATAGGTTCTATAGAGGGCTACATTTTGCTTTGCGGAAGCGCGATTAGCCCTAACCCCCAAGCGGAACGGACAGCAAAATGGTTCAGAGCATCAATACAGCGACTTTTAATTCAACAGATTTAGATCAACTTGCAGAAGACTTGAATCGTGATGGTATCTGCATCCTTCGTGGAGCACTCGATCGCAGCTTAATTGCAGAGTGGAAAGCGGCGTTTGATGAATTATTCCATGAGCGTCAACAGCGGCCCGGTGGCCTCGCGCCTCGGGGAACAGCCCGGTGTTATTTGACATTACCCTGGGTTGCTCCCTTTGCGAATCCTGCAGTCTTTGCCAACCCCGCTATTCTGGGTGTGATCGATCGCGTCTTCTATCAGGAATACAAACTCGTTCAACTGGCTGCCGACATCCCCATGCAGGGATCGGAGTACCAGGAAATCCATCGTGATTTTCGTCCCCTGTTCAGCGATCAGATTGTCACGCCCCTCTATGCGCTGGCCGTGAACTTCCCTCTGGTTGAAGTGACCTCTGAAAACGGCCCCTTCGAGATGGCACGGGGTACCCATGTCATGTCCCGCGAAGAGGGATTGGTTAAAGTGCAGGCAGGCGAAATCCCCATGGAGCAGTTTTACTTGCAGCCCGGTGATGTAATGATTCGATCGCCCCTGGCTCTACACCGGGGCACTCCCAATACAACTCCTGATCCCCGCCCAATGATCGTGATGGGCTATGTCATGCACTGGCTCCACACCCATAAGGTAGATTTGCTTTTGGAAGAAGGCTATTACAATGGGTTATCGCCTGAACTTCAGCAACTACTTCGCTGCCAGACGATCAAACAGTTGCCGGATAAGGCAACCGAAACCTACGTAAACTTCCAGTACTAATGGCAGTACGTCTTCCAAAAAACTAGTTAGTTTGAAACCTTGAGTTTTCTTTGTAGGAAAGCTCAAGGTTTCAAACTAACTGGGGTTTAGCCAATGCTATCTGACGTCATTACGGGTAATGCACAGCTTGAAGCTGACCAGCGACGAGGCTGGTTTGTTGGGGAATTTATCACCCCACCCGATGATCCCCGTTCAACTTCTGCAGTGGAAGTGAAGTGGGGAGTGCATGGGAAAGGCGATCGCCGCGCTGATTGGGCAGGGCCATCCGAAACAGCTACCCTGTCCATTTTGATCAGCGGTCGGTTCCGACTTGAATTTCCCGATGGTGAAGTCCTGCTCGCATCCCAGGGAGACTACGTACTCTGGCTGCCGAGTGTTTCTCACACCTGGTTAGCTGAAGAAGCATCCATCGTAGTAACGGTACGGTGGAAGCTTTAAATAGGGGATGTGAGCAAAGCTCACATCCCCTATTTTTGCTTTAAGCTTGCCCGTAGCATCTCTGGGGCCAGTTTCAGGCAACCTTTAATGAGAGGTGTAAGCAAAGCTGACACCTCCCATTTTCGCTTTAGCCTTGCCCGTGTCGTTTTTGGTGCCAGTCCCAGGCATGGGTGAGAATTTGATTGAGATCGGCATATTGGGGTTGCCAACCTAGAACATTTCGTGCCTTGTCGCTACTGCCCACCAAAATGGGTGGGTCTCCAGCACGGCGATCGCGCTCAACGACCTTAATCTCTCGCTGAGTCACTTTTCGGGCAACTTCAATGACCTCTCGCACAGAAAAGCCATTGCCATTACCCAAGTTGAACACATCACTATTGCCGCCAGATTGCAAATACTTCAATCCCAACACATGAGCCTGCGCCAGATCCGACACATGGATATAGTCACGAACGCAAGTTCCGTCATCGGTAGGATAATCCGTTCCTAATATTGAAATGCTTTCAAGCTTACCCAAAGCGGCCAACAACACCAGGGGGATCAAATGAGTTTCAGGCTCATGATCTTCGCCCAATAAACCGCCGGGATCAGCTCCAGCCGCATTGAAATAACGAAAACGCACAGACTTGAGCCCGTATGCTGTATCAAAATCAGCAAGCATCTGTTCCACCATTTGTTTGCTGGTGGCGTACGGGCTCATAGGTGCTTGGGGATGATCTTCAGTGATGGGTACAAATTTGGGAGCCCCATACAGGGCACAAGTCGAAGAAAAAACTAGATGTTTAATGGAAGCCGCAACCATCGCCTCTAATAACGTTAGCGTCCCCGCTACGTTATTCCGATAATACTTACCGGGATGTGCAACAGATTCACCCACCGCGATGAATGCTGCAAAATGCATCACTGCTGTAATTGGATAAGTGCTGAAGAGTTGATCGAGTAGGGAGCGATCGCTAATGTCGCCCACAATCAGTTTCACATTTAATCCTTGCTCAACCAATTCCCGGTGCCCGTTAGACAAATTATCCAGCACAAGCACGTCATATCCCGTCTGTTGCAATGCCAAAACTGCATGGGAGCCAATGTACCCTGCGCCCCCAGTCACCAAAACCATGGGTTGATCAACCACCGTTTTACCCTCTGCTTAAAAAGGTTTTTGTAATCATACTTGGAGGTTCTATTTCCTAAAAACTTCGATGGAAATATTTCCGTATACTCTACAAAAGAGAAATGAAATATATACCAACCGCCTCCCAGATTATACGGAACAAAGAGGAATAATGAAATCGGATATACCGTATAAAAGGCCCAATTTCTATCCCTTATTTTCAAAAAGCCTCTATCAATTTCTTATCTAATTGATAATTGTTTTTATACCTTAAAGCTCCCTCATTTCAAGGCTTACGAGTTTTCATTAAATTACTGATGCAGCAGCAAGAAAAGAGTTAAAAATCAAGTATTAAAAAATTCGTGAATCAGATTAAACACATTATGACTGATAACATTTATACTCAAAACGGTTAGCCGAACTTCTACCTGAAGAAGTATTTTCAATAGAATAAAAACCACTATTCTTTAATTACGCGGCACTCGCTCTTTCGAAGGCTTAAGTAGGAAGTGAAGAGGCGGGTTTGTAATTTTCTGCATATTGATCTCTGCATTGCGGATATTAATTGCGAAGGTTTGCAGAATTTCTACCTTAAACTCTCGCCATTTATCTATGCTGTCAATTTCATTCCTGGGTGACTTTGACTCATTAAATCCATAAGTTGGAGGTAAAGTATGTCAACACATTATGGCTTGAGCGGTTCTCTAAATGGAGGTAATGGGTCAGTAAAGCAATCTTTAGAGAATCAACTTAACCGAGAACAAAATTCTTTATTTCCAAATCTGCGCTTATCTGAAAACACAGTTTTAGAAGCCACTTCTCCTGAAGTTTCTGATCTAGTCTGTTTTTCACATTTGCGCTGGGATTTTGTTTATCAGCGCCCTCAACACTTATTGAGTCGCTGCGCTCAAAGCCGTAGAGTTTTCATCATAGAAGAACCCATGGCCAGCCCTGATGGTTCCGCATGGCTGGACGTTAGCAAGCGCGAGGGCAATGTTCGCATTGTTGTTCCATACCTGCCAGAGGGCTTGGATGAAGAGCAACACATAACTCTCCAGCGGCGGCTGCTAGACGATCTATTCGCAGCCGCTCATATTCATGCGCCTATTCTCTGGTACTACACACCTATGGCAGTGGGATTCACTCGCCATCTGCAAGCATCTGCAGTTGTGTATGACTGTATGGATGAGCTGTCTGCCTTCAAGGGGGCGCCTCCAGCATTGCAAGAACGGGAAGCTCATCTCTTTAAGCTGGCAGATCTCGTATTTACAGGCGGGCATAGTCTATACGAAGCCAAGCAGCACCAACACCCCAGTGTTCATGCTTTCCCCAGCAGCATTGATGCCACACACTTTGCTCAGGCAAGAGAAGGAATTGAAGATCCAGCGGATCAGGCCGCTATTCCTCATCCCCGCATGGGATTCTACGGCGTCATTGACGAACGGATGGATCTGGCGTTATTAGACAGCATTGCCCAGGCCAGACCCGATTGGCATTTCGTGATCATTGGTCCTGTCGTGAAAATTGATCCCGAAACGTTGCCCAAACATTCCAACATTCATTATTTGGGAGGCAAATCTTATCAGGAATTACCGAAATACTTAGCAGGATGGGATGTGGCATTGCTGCCTTTCGCCCGCAATGAATCAACTCGCTTCATCAGTCCTACCAAAACACCCGAATACTTGGCTGCCGGAAAACCCGTTGTTTCGACCTCTATTCGGGATGTGGTGCGCCCTTATGGGCAACAATCTCTGGTACACATTGCCGATACGGCACCAGAGTTTGTCGCAGCGATCGCCGCTGCGCTGGAGCAAACTCAGACAACTCCTGACTGGTTGGACCGAGTCGATACATTCCTGGCGCAAACATCCTGGGATTTAACCTGGCAGGCAATGAATGAATTAATTGAGCGGGCGATCGCCCTCAAGACCTGCAACGCTCCTAACAGCACTCCAGTAAGGCAAGCACCGGCATCGGCCAAGCCAACTTCCAGTGAGGTCAAAACGACCATTGGGAGCACAGCCAATGCGAACAAACGGTGATTTAGAGAAGTTTGAAAAGCAAACTTTTGTGGACACAGGGCCCAAAAATGTGACTCCTTCCAGAGCTTTTCAAACACGGTCACTTCATTACTCATACGGTGGAATAAACCCATGTTCGACTATTTAATTGTTGGTGCCGGATTCGCTGGAAGCGTTTTGGCGGAACGACTAGCCACCCAAAGTAACAAAAAGATCCTGATTGTGGATACCCGCAATCACATCGCCGGTAATGCCTACGATCATTACAATGACGATGGTATTCTAGTACATAAATATGGTCCTCACATCTTCCATACCAACTCACGGGATGTATTTGAGTACCTGTCTAACTTCACAGACTGGCGGCGCTATGAACACCGCGTTCTCGCCAGTGTTGACGGCCAATTGGTGCCTATCCCCATTAATCTGGACACCATCAACAAGCTGTATGGATTGAACTTAACTTCCTTCCAGTTAACCGAATTTTTCGCTTCCGTAGCTGAGCCTAAGGACTACATCCGCACCTCGGAAGATGTTGTTGTCAGCAAAGTTGGGCGAGAGCTTTATGAAAAGTTCTTCCGCAACTACACTCGCAAGCAATGGGACATTGATCCATCCGAGTTGGATAAATCGGTTACAGCACGTGTTCCCACGCGTACCAATCGAGACGATCGCTACTTCACTGATACCTATCAGGCGATGCCTCTCCACGGTTATACGCGTATGTTCGAGAACATGTTGACGCATCCCAATATTAAAGTGATGCTCAACACCGACTACCGGGAGATTCAAGACTTCATTCCCTACCGCGAGATGATCTACACTGGCCCCGTAGATGGCTTCTTTGACTACTGCTATGGTAAGTTACCTTACCGTTCTCTCGCCTTCAAGCACGAGACGCTGAACGAGACCGTACACCAACCTCAGGCAGTAGTTAATTATCCCAACGAGCATCTTTATACCCGTGTCACGGAGTTCAAGTACCTGACCGGACAGGAACACCCCAAGACCAGCATCGTGTATGAGTATCCCAAGGCAGAAGGTGATCCCTACTACCCGGTGCCGCGTCCTGAAAATGCCGATCTATATAAGCGGTATAAAGCATTAGCAGATGCGACCCCTAACGTTCACTTCGTTGGACGGCTCGCCACATACAAGTACTACAACATGGACCAGGTGGTTGCACAGGCGTTGGCACTCTATGCCCAACTGTCTGAGCGCCCAAGTTGGCACCCCGAAACTGAAACCCTACGGGTTAGGAAGCCAGTCAGTGCTACAGGTGAGTTCGAACAAAGCCCCAAACATGGTGTAGTCAGTACCACGGGTGAGTTGCAACAGACTGGGAAAACTCCTGCGGTCAGTGCAACCGGCGAGTTCCAGCAAAACGGAAAGGCCGAACGGTCCCTCAACGGTACAGGCAGCAAATCGTCCAATGGTTCTGTCTAACTCTCTTTGGTAAATCCCTTGCATCAGCATAGAGTTTGCTAAGCATTATTTGTGGGGCCTTTGACCCCACAAATAATACCAATTGCTAAGCGTTATTTGTAGGGCTAAAGACCCTATAAATAACACCGATAAGTATCAGGTACTCGGCACTTAAAATTTGGCATTGCATGCCCGACACCGTGCAATGTCAATTCTTCCAGTGTTAAATCAAAAACCTGAAAATTGTCAGTTTGGAGCGGCTGGGGACGTGATGAATTTAAAGCAAGTTTCACCAGAATTGGAATTATGGGGTGGAATTGAGTGTACGGTGAATCGCGTGGGCGATCGCTATCTAGATCAACTCGAACGCAACGGACATTACATTCGCCTCGAAGACCTCGATCGGTTTGCCGTGCTTGGGATACAGGCGATCCGATATCCTGTTCTCTGGGAACGTACTGCGCCTAATGGTTTGGATCAGGCCGATTGGTCATGGGCCGATGAGCGGTTGACTTATCTGGATGACATTGGCATTCGTCCCATTGTTGGTTTGGTGCATCACGGTAGTGGCCCTCTCCATACGAGCCTGATGGAGCCTACATTTGCAACTGGATTAGCCCAGTTTGCCCAGGCTGTTGCTACCCGTTACCCATGGGTGGAGTACTATACACCCGTTAATGAACCGTTAACAACTGCACGGTTTAGCGGGTTGTATGGGCACTGGTATCCCCATCATCAAGATGGTGTTAGCTTTATCAAAGCATTGTTGAATCAGTGCCGTGGTGTCGTGCTTGCCATGCAAGCCATTCGCCAGATTAACCCGGGGGCAAAACTGGTTCAAACTGAAGACCTCGGCAAAGTATTTAGCACTCCCTTGTTGTCTTATCAGGCGGAGTTTGAAAATGAACGGCGATGGCTCTCCTTTGATTTACTCTGTGGTCGCCTTGACCACAACCACTTCCTGTGGCCTTATTTACGTTCCATTGGTATTGAGGAATCCGAACTGACCTGGTTTCTCGACCATCCTTGCCCTCCTGATATTTTCGGCATTAATCGCTATCTCACGAGCGATCGCTTCCTGGACGAACGGCTCGATCGTTACCCACCCCACACTCACGGTGGCAACGGTAAACACCAGTATGCCGATGTTGAAGCGGTGCGGGTCTGTACCGACGGCATCTGCCCAGCCTACACGTTATTAAAGGATGTTTGGGAGCGTTATCAGCGTCCCATCGCGATTACAGAAGTACACCTGGGATGTACCCGCGAGGAACAGTTACGCTGGATTAAGGAGATCTGGGAAGCTGCCCAATCCTTACGGCAGGACAAGATAGACGTGCGAGCGGTCACAGCCTGGTCACTGTTGGGAGCCTATGACTGGAATAGCCTCGTCACCCGGGCTGACGGTTTTTATGAGTCGGGTGTTTTTGATGTGCGCCCAACTTGTCGTAACAGTTCGCAACCGCTGCAACCTCGTCCTACGGCGATCGCCACAATGCTACGCCACTTGGGCGCAGGGCAGGAATACAATCATCCCCTTCTGGAAGTCCCGGGATGGTGGCAACGCCCCGAACGACTTCTCTACCCCCCCGTCGCCTGTTCCCCCAGTTCCAAAGAAGCAGGGATAAGCCCCCCCGCTCCCCTGGTTCCCTGCCCCCCTGCCCCTCTGCTCATCACCGGGGCAACCGGCACCCTTGGACAAGCCTTCGCCCGTATCTGTACTATCCGAGGCATTCCTCACCGCCTATTAACCCGGCGGGAAATGGACATTACAGACCCGGCCGGAGTAGAGCAAGTCTTAGACGAGCTACAGCCCTGGGCAGTGATTAACACAGCAGGTTATGTGCGAGTGGATGATGCGGAACGCGAATCGCACCTGTGCCGTCTCATCAATGCCGATGGACCGGCAATCTTAGCCAATGCCTGTGCTCAACGCAATATTGGGCTCGTTAATTTCTCGTCTGATCTCGTATTTGATGGGGATCATCAACAACCCTATCTAGAAAGCGACGAGGTATCGCCATTAAATGTCTACGGCCATAGCAAAGCACAAGCTGAACAATGGGTTTTACACCATCATCCTTGTTCTCTCGTTATTCGTACCAGTGCATTTTTTGGCCCCTGGGATGAGTACAACTTCCTGACCATCGCTCTCCGCACTCTGCAGGCCGGACAACCCTTTGTAGCTGCGGAAGACGCTATTGTTTCTCCCACCTACGTGCCCGACCTGGTTCATGCCACTCTGGATTTACTGATTGATGGGGAATGTGGATTGTGGCATCTAGCCAATCCGGGGGCGATCGCCTGGGCCGATTTAGCCCGTTTGACGGCTCAGTTAGCTGGAGTAGATGCCTCTACGATCCAACCCTGCTCGATTAAGAATCTTGGCTTCGCAGCTCCCCGTCCTACCTATAGCGTTCTCAGCAGTGAACGCGGTATCTTGCTCCCGGATTTAGATCGGGCGATCGCTCAATACCTTCGGGACTGTGAGCTCATTCACCGCTAGCCTTCTGAGACCCACAATGTGTAGCAGCAGCACCATGCCGCTACACATTGTGGGTCTTCAAGGGGGAGATTAAATTACATATTAAAAATTCATCGATACGCAGGAAGAAGAGAAAGGGTAGCGACCGCTAAAAACAACAGGGCAGAGCCCGTCTCTAACATCGCGACATATTTAATGTTTGTTGTACAGTACCAATCACGCTTGAAAAAAATAATACCGTACTTGAGCAAAACTACACCAAAAGACAACGCAGTGATAGGTGATAGCCAGCCTATAGACCACAATCCTGTAACAGCCAGTGTTGCGATCGCATGATAAACCAAGCTCGGCATTACAGAATGGGATTTGTCTTTGCGAAACTTAACCGTAAAGATCGCACTAGAAAAGAAAAGTGTATTCAAAATCCATAAGCCAAGCACAGAGATGGTAAAGCTTCCTGTTGTAACTGTATAAGCGAGCGGAGCACATAAGCACACAGCCGCAAACGTAATCAACTCATTGAGAGCAGATTTTTGCTCACGAAAGAAGACTGAAACCACATCAATCAAAAACGCAGCGATCGCCCCCAAGTAAATCCATAGCAACGGAGACCATGCGCCTTGAAGCCAGTAGAGGTAGAGAGCGATCGCCCCTGCGACACTCGAATACAAGCTACCCCAAAATAGAAAGCGGGGTTTAAGACTGCGACGTTGTTTAATTTGTAAAGCCCATGGATGCTCAGCCTGAAAACCGCAGAAGGCACAAATGAGAGCCAAGGTCGTCACCCAACTCCATTGCTGAGCGGCAGCGGCTCCCGTCAAAAATGACACGAGCAGCATAATGTAGACACCGTGATCATGGGAGAACACGGGGCGGTACCAGACCTGAGCATTGGGCTTGTGGGCAGGGGAAAGGGTAGGGGTTTGATTTTGTGTTGAAGCATCCATGGTGGCATCGCAGATACAGTTATCAAATTTGTGATCAAGGGACGGAAAGGGTTTCTAAACCTACACTCCAGGGTCTGTGTTAAACGTTATTTTCTACACGATTCATGTATCAAGAAACCCTTTCATAATTGCATAACTTTTGTTACCAACATGTTAATAACGCCTGAGCTGCTCTCGGCGTTGTTCATTCCATTCATCAAGTCGTTGTTGAGTACGTTCTCGCTGTTCCTGTTGGTAGTCATTCCAATTATCTCGTTGCCGATCCCAAAGTTCCTCTTGGCGATCCTCAAATTGAAGCTGATAGCGTTCTTGCCGCCGTTGTTGTTCGTTTTGATAGCGTTCTTCTCGTTGTCGCTGCCATGTTTCTGGAATAACATCTTCAGAATCAACTTCTGGGTCGAGGATAATATCTATCGACGGCGATTGCCTGGGAGTAGTTACCCGTGGAGGGCTTGCAGCAACAGCACTGATAAATAGATTAGAAAATAGGACGAGACAAAGGAGCTCTAGGGTGTGTCTGAGAGTTATCTCGAATGCCTTTTCCGTATACTTTGCGAGCAAAAAACCAATCTTTAAAGCAGACCCTGCTTCCAGACGATTCCATGGATACAACATAAGCACTCTCTCTATTGACGATTGCTCCGGCTGAGAGGACTAATCTTTACCACATTTCACGTAACAAGGTAGTGCCTCTATACTAGCCAAAATTAGCCTGAGTAGCCGCAAGCTTTTCAGCCTCGTTTTATGCTGATTCTCAGTACAGAGGAAAACCTTTAAAGCCCATTTTTTTTGTTGTGGAAGTTCTTCTCCACAACAAAAAGCTGATACCGAACTGGGGTTACCTGAAGGTTAACGAATAAAGTTAACGTAGAGGAGATCGCCACTTCATCTTTGCTCCCATGAAACGCAAGCAACGCAAAAAGCAGCCATTTCTAAACCGCCAAAATGCGATCGCCCTGGCTATTCTGCTGTTGTGCTTGCTGATTTATACCTGGTTTTGGAGACAGCCAGAGCGCGATCTATTCTCTGCAAAAGGCCTAGAGCAAGCGATCCAAAGCTGGGGATGGCGAGGAGTATTGGCTTACATAAGCATCCTCATGCTTTCTGTTGTCATTAGCCCAATTCCCAGTGCTCCTTTAGCAGTTGTTGCAGGTATGGTATGGGGGCCAGTTCGGGCAGGGATTTATAGCGTCATTGGCGGTTTTTTAGGAGGCCTACTAGCCTACTTTATTGGATACACATTGGGACGTTCAGTCGTATATTCGCTAACGGGAAAACTAATCTATTTCTCAAAAAATCGAGGGGAAATTTATTTGGGATGGATTATTTTCATCACCCGTCTGCTACCCGTTTTATCATTTGATTTAATCAGCTACGGAGCTGGTATAAGCGGGCTCTCCCTGCCTATTTATGCTACAGCTACGCTACTCGGTATGATTCCATCTACTTTTTTTCTGACGTTTTTAGGAGCAACATTTGTAGTTGGTTTGCCACTAGGAATAATTTTCTCTACTCTGTTTCTCATTCTATTATTTGGTTTACCCTACGGAATTCATCGCTATAACTGGTTTAATATGCGAGATATTATCCGTTTTGAGTAACTTCTATATTTAAGTACCGTACATAGAGCAGTCTTAGTCAGCCTAAGGCTGTTCAGTTTTATTGTGAAAGAGGACGTAGGGTTAACCCCACGTCCTCTTTCACAATAAAACTGAATATGAGTTAATAGCCAGCCGTGAGGATTAACCTACAAGTGCTTTCAGCATCGAAACAGCATCTTCTACTGTGCTTATGCAACAGGAGCAGCGGCCGTTGCGGTCAAGCCTACAGCCTCAGCATACTTGAGGTAGGTTTCAACCGAAGCAATAACGATACGAGCTTCGATAGCGAGTAGCTCAATTCCTACCAATGAAACCCGAACCCAAGCATCAACCACAACACCTTTGTCAAGGATACGGTCAACAACTTCAGCCAAGCTTGAGGAGGAGTTTACCTTTTCAACAGCCATTTGAGTATTCCTTAATTTCAGGGAGTAACTTGTTTATGCGTAACACCGCGTTGTTTCGAAGCTTTTTCGGCCTCACTGTATCCGAGGATAAGCGATGAGCCTGAAGGAGTTCTCCGGATTTGCACTTAATTTTGTTGTTCTCTATTTTTTAGAAATGCTGTAATTCCTGTGGTTACAAGACAATTCTTTACTTGTGTTATCAATCATCACTATAAGTTCACAAAAGCGATGATAGTGACATTCTATTAATAATATTCTATGTCATTCCACCGAGTCACTATAATCTTGCTTTTTTTCACTCGTATTTTCACTGAGTGCATGACCTAGTACGTTGAGGCGGAAATCCATCACCTATGTTTTTGTGTAGGGCACGTCTGTGACAGGCCAGAAAAGCGATCGCTTTATGAGGTAGCTCATAGAACGGAAAAACAAGCCTTGCCATAGTGAAAACATTGGAAGTGGAGTTGAGCCTCCTCACAACTTCCTCACATTCGGTATCTAAGCTTACAGAAATCCAAATACCCCAAGTGGGTTGGCCTTTGCTGAAGCCTTTTCCAATTCATTGATATTTCTCCTGGCGTAAGACATTTCACTGTCCTTCAGCCCGGTTTAAACCCTTCTCTTTAAAGCCTTTGCGAGAGACTGCCACGATGACGAGTCCATCCATTAGTATTACAACACCCAAATCACCAACTCATAGACGGTGGCTGAGCTTACCAGCTTGGCTCGTGTTGATTTGTGTTGTTATGTTCTCTGTATTGTTAGGAGCCGGAGCCGCCATTTGGAAAAATGCGCCTCCAGTGCCAGCAACCATTATTTCCCCACAACAAGACGTTATTCTGACTCAAGCCAACATCCAATCTGGCCAGGAAATTTATCTGGCGCGGGGTGGACAGCATATCGGTAGTGTATGGGGACATGGGAGCTATTTAGCCCCTGATTGGTCAGCAGACTTTCTCCACAAATGGGGGTTGGCTACAGCGGGTGTATTACAAACCGGCAGCGTCGATTTTAGCCAAGCAGATCTGGAAGCATTGCCAGTGGGCGATCGCGCCAGCCTTGAAGCCCGCGTTGCTGAGCAGTTCAAAACCAATCGCTACGATCCTGAAACTCAGGTTTTGGCGCTAACGAACGCTCAGACCCAGGCCTTAACCAAAGTATTCGCTGATTACCAAACCTTGCTGGCCCATGGTTCTCGGGACTTTTCTATCCCCAGCGGTTGGTTCACGAGCAATGAGCAAATTCAGGATGTCAGTGCATTCTTTGCATGGACAGCCTGGGCTGCTTCTGCGAACCGCTTTAATGCGCCTTTTTCTTACACGGCAAACTTTCCTCACGATCCATTGGTGGGGAACGAAGCGCCCGGTCAGTTTGTCATCTGGTCGATCGTATCAGTGGTTTTGCTCGTTGCGGGGATCGGCATCTTCCTGTTCGTCAACCTGAAAACGGAAGATGCAGACGAAGTACAAGAAGTTACTGCTCGTCCTGCAGTTCGCCTTGCCACTGCTAGCCAAAAAGTCACCACGCTATTCTTCGGCGTTGCAATGGCTCTGTTCCTGGTGCAAATCGGCATGGGTATGGTAACCGCCCATTATGCCGTTGAGGGAGATGGTTTCTACGGTGTGCCGTTGGATCAATTCCTCCCGTACGCCGCATCTCGTACCTGGCACCTGCAACTCGCAGTTTTCTGGATTGCGACTTGCTGGCTGGCTGCCGGCCTCTACTTTGGCCCTCGCTTTGGGAAGCATGAACCCAAGGGGCAGGCAATTGGAAATGCCGTTCTACTCGGTACGCTGACAATTGTGGTGGTAGGTTCCTGCATTGGTTCCTGGGCAGCTATTCAAGGCATTCTGGGTACGAAGCTCAGCTTCCTATTTGGGCACCAGGGTTACGAGTATGTAGAATTGGGCCGCTTCTGGCAAGTTCTCCTCATCGGTGGCATGGTCTTCTGGCTGTGGTTGATGTACCGTGCTCTGAAGCCTGCTCTGAAGCAGGAGGGTTCGAAGACGGGCCTGAATCACTTCTTCCTCTATAGTGCGATTACAATTCCCTTGTTCTACTCCGCCGGGTTGATGTACTCTAACCACACCCCAATGAGTGTTGCCGAATACTGGCGCTGGTGGGTTGTGCATCTCTGGGTCGAAGGGTTCTTTGAAGTGTTTGCAACGGTGGCGATCGCCTACCTATGCAGCGAGCTCGGCTTTCTCAAACGCTCTGCCGCTCTCAAAGCCACCTATCTGACCACGATTCTGTTCCTTGGCAGCGGTATTATTGGCACCTTACACCATCTGTACTTTGCTGGAACTCCAGTATTCATCACAGCAATGGGTTCGGTAGCCTCCGCATTGGAAGTTGTGCCTCTGACGCTGATCGGTTTTGAAGTCGCAAAGTCTGCCAAGTTGGCGAAGAATGCTCAAGGTTTCTACCGAATGCCATTGCGCTTCTTCATCGCTACCTGTATTTGGAACTTGATTGGTGCCGGTGTATTTGGCTTCCTGATTAATCCGCCGATCGTGCTTTACTACTCACAAGGCTTAAACACCACTCCTATTCACGCTCATTCTGCTCTGTTTGGGGTGTACGGTTCTCTGGCCCTGGCGCTGATGTTGTTTGCCTTGCGTGAAATCACTCCCGAGAAAGCCTGGAATGAACGATTGTTGAATTTTGCCTTCTGGCATATTAATGGTGGTCTTGCCGTCATGATGATCTTTGGGTTGATTCCAAACGGTTTCTACCAACTGATTCAATCCGTGAACTATGGCACCTGGTATGCTCGCAGTGCTGAAGTGATTCACTCTCGTTTTATGGAATGGACAGTTTGGCTCCGCATTCCCGGCGATATCATCTTTACAGTTGGGGCTCTGGCAATAATGGTGTTCGTAGTTCAAGCTATTTGGGCTATCCTACACCAACCTACGCAGAATCACCCTGAGCTGGCTGAAATTAAGCCTATTGCCGAAGCTTAAACGGCACTTCCACCCTATCTTTATGTAGTGAATGTGCACGATGCAAAGTATCGTGCACATTCGCTAATAGTTCAACTCAGGATCACAAATAAAACAACCCGTAATTTCCTATTGAGAGTAGTGGTTCTATCGCTACTCCCAATACAAAAAATACACGCTTTTTGCTCCAACAAATGGATATGGCAATAAAGTTCAAGCAAATTCAAGCCACAGATTTTACCACCCCAAGGAAATAATATGAACTTTAGAAGCACGGTAAAGCCTGATACAACTTATGGTTTATGTTTATTCTTTAGAATTCCTACTTTTCGCACGCCTCAGCTCTTCCAATAGAACCCTGTCTTGGAATCATATTTTTCTTAAAACGTGAGTATGACGTGTAGATAATCAGGTAGCTAGATTGATGGATGTTGAAATGCTTCAAGCTCAGCTAATCGCATGCGAGCGCGCCATCCTTGAATTGAATTATCTGTTCAGTGAAACTCTGGAAAACCAGAAATTGTTGCTGAACTACAAGGATAAAGTTTTGGCTCAGGCTGATGAAGAGAGAACATATTTTTTGTCGTTTAAAATGCCTCTACCTCGATGGGCAAGGCAGCATTTAGGCGCACTAGAAGCAGAAATTAAGCGATCGAGAAAGGATATGGAAGCAATGAGCTGGAATATCCAGAACTGTCAGGCGTTTAAAGACAAGCTGGAGCATAAGCTGAGCCAGCATTTAGAAGATGCCTGAAACCGCTTTTGTATAAGAATCAACGTTTTATGGACCATTAGTTCGAACAGTTTTTCTGAAACTCTTGGTTTTGCGTGCGCGAAGCGCACGCAAAACCAAGAGTTTCAGAAAAACTGTCCAGAGTATTGATGGACGAATAGAGCGTTGAGAAGAAAGTTGTGTGGTCTTGTGTAAATGCAGGTGGCGATCGCCTAACAAGCGAATGCCTTCCCCTGGCTCATCAGCTTGAACCAATCGTGCTTGCCCTTTGATAATGCAGATTGGAGGCAACACCAACGCATTTCACAAAGCAATTGAGGGCGTAGCGGCTGCGAAGGACCCTAGGGAACGTGAAAGAGGGTTATTTTTTGTGTATGAAGCACACGAAAAAACATCCTTTCACAAGCGGGGTTGAGGGTTCCATGGCAATTTATGTAGTTACGGGTGCAAATCGAGGAATTGGATACGAATACTGCCGCCAACTTCAAGGCCAGGGCAACACAGTCATTGCCGTTTGCCGCGCAGTCTCTCAGGAGCTGAAGCAACTGGGTGTGCAGGTTGAAGAAGGGATTGATATTACCTCCGATGCTTCAGTGGCGGACTTGCGATCGCGCTTACAGGATACGGCGATCGATGTCCTCATCAATAATGCAGGCATTCTCAAACGCGTGACTCTAGACAATCTTGACTTTGATAGCATCCGTGAACAGTTTGAGGTGAATGCTCTTGGAGCTTTGCGTGTTACCCATGCTCTGCTGCCCAACCTCTCGTCTGGGTCCAAAGTTGTACTAATGACGAGCCGGATGGGGTCGATTGGTGATAATACGTCTGGAAGTTCTTATGGCTATCGTATGTCTAAGGTTGCACTATCCATGGCGGGTAAGTCATTAGCACATGATTTGAAAGAACGAGGGATTGCTGTCGCCATTCTCCATCCCGGTCTAGTTCAAACTCGAATGACCCATTTTACCCCCGGCGGCATTCCACCAGAAGTCTCCGTTCAAGGGCTGCTGGCACGAATTCATGAGTTGACGCTGGAGAATACAGGTACTTTTTGGCACAGTAACGGTGAGGTGCTGCCCTGGTAGATGATTCTCCATTAAGCCGTTAGAAATGCAGCTAAATAAAACCCGGATTTTTGTGGAAAGTGGTACTAAATCATACCTCCCACAGAAAGAATGACAGATTCAGTAGATCACAGGTATGTTCAAAAACCCAGAGGAAAGGGGCACTTGGGACCTCTTTCCTTTGGGTTTTTGAGCGTTTTCAATCTAAAGCAAATTTGCGTATCATTTTCTGTAACTGCTCAGCCAGGGAAAAACAGGGGGTTCAAAATAAACATAGCCTGTAAAGGATGGTTTTGAGCTTAGAGGCCGAATTCAGCCTCATTCTTCCAACACGCATCCTGCCTTTCTTACGTCTGCACAATTCTATGGCAAGGCGTAGGAAATCGTCTCCCCTGTATCATCCACCTATGAAAATTCTTGGTTTGGTTTCGCCACTTGCTGGACTTTTGCTGATGTCAATGACGTTGGTAGCAGGCGCCGTTCCTGCTGCAACCACACGTTCTTCGGTTGTGCCCCCAGTGCCCGTGGATGTTCCCCTGGTAGCTCAGAACGATGCCTATGCCTCTTTGCGTCGCCATTTGAATACTCAAAACTGGCAGGCAGCTGATCAAGAAACCCGCCGACTACTGGAGCGGTGGGCTCAGGGAAATGCTCCCATGAGCACTCCCCTAGTCAGCAATATCCCAGTCGATGCGTTGCAAACGCTGGATCAGTTGTGGTTAGAGGCCAGCAATGGGCGATTCGGATTTAGTGTACAGCAACGTATTTGGCAGGAAGTCTCGACGCAGTATCCCAATGATAGAGCTGCTGCAGTACGGGCGTTTGGGCGACGGGTAGGGTGGCTACGGCCAGCTCCCGATAGCAACAATTTTGTATCCCCCGACTGGTTTACTGAGCCGGAACTTTCTAACTCCTTGAATGCGCCTATGGGTCACTTTCCCTGGGCAGGGGTTCCCTGGAGCCAGATTCAAGAGATGCTCAATCAGCAAAGCTGTGGCAGTTGCATGGTTGATGCCATGGACTTGCAGGGCGATCGCTTCTATCGCTACATCCCTATCCTCTATGATCGCGTCAAAGTCGCATTAGAAACTCCCACGCAACCAGGCACCCAAACCTGGAGTAGCCCCGAGCTGCGGTTTCAAATCGACCTCAATTCTCTGTACCCTTCCAACCGATGCCCGTTACAGACCGTGGCTCAAGCCATCAGCCCCAACAGTCAGATTCTCGCCGTGAGCAGCTACAGTTACGAGCGGGCCTGTGGAGGGGCCGCCAACAATAGCACCCTGGTTCTGTGGAACGCTCAACGGGGAAGTCGCATTATTACCCTTGTACGGGGGCAGGCTATGGAGTCCTATGCCTATAGAGGGCAAGCCCAGGAACCACCCACAGAGCAAGGTCAGATGGTTGGTGATGTCGCCAATGCGATCGCCTTCACCCCCAATAGCGAGCGAATTGTAGCAGGGATGGCTGATGGAACAGTACGCATCTGGTCGACGGCCACAGGGCAGCTAGAGCGCACCTTGACGGGGCATCGCTATGCCGTGCGGACGATCGCCATTAGCGCTGACGGCACTCAATTGGTGAGTGCCAGCTCAGACCAAACCATTAAAGTTTGGAATTTGCAAACGGGACAGCTCAGCCGCACCATGACACTGGGTGAGGGAGATGGAGTAGTACACACGGTGAAAATCAGCCCGGATGGGACGCGGTTGGCGATCGCCACCAACCGAAACGAACTGCAACTGCGCAATCTTTCCACCGGTCAACTTATTCGCACATTTGTAGAGGGAACGGTACCTCAGCCCTATGGGATACCGATTGCTTTTAGTCCAGACGGACGGTTTCTGGCAACGAGTGACACCGACAACAGCGTAAAAGTGTGGAATGCCAGCACAGGTGCTCGCCTGATTACCCTTCAAGGCCATGGGACGACGGTCAATGGCTTGGCCTTCAGCCCGGATAGTCAAACTCTGGCTAGCAGCAGCACTGACTATTCTATCCGGCTGTGGAACATGCAAAACTACCAGCTCCTGCATACTCTTAATGGGGCAGCCGGAACCATAGGAGGGCAGACTGAAAGCCCCAGCTATTTGTCCTTCACGGCAGATGGCCGTACCCTAGCGGCTAGTGCTCTGCTACCCTTCGCTCATCCCGTTACGCGAGAACCGCTGACGTTGCCGGGTCTTACCTTATGGGATGTAGCTTCTGGACAGAGCATCAACCAGGTGCAGTATGCAACGACATTTAACTTCAGTCCCAACGGTCAGTTCTTATTGACAAACGGGCACACTCTGCAAGTTTGGCAACCATAACCTGCAAGCGAAAGTAGTATTCTCATGCTTTTTCAAGCAGATTTGGTATAACCTGGGCACTTTAAAGGTTGTTTTTTCGTGCGCTTTGCGTACGAAAAAACAACCTTTAAAGCAAATCTTAGCGTTTTACTGTTCTACGGCGATGCCAGTGGGAAATCAATATTGGGGACACAGAGATAAACAGCAGAAGACCGACTGCCAGAAAGAAGGAAAGGGCACTACCTCCTTCCAAAGCCTGAGCTCCCGTCACACCAACCCATGTGTAAGCAATGGTACCTGGAATGATGCCGACGATGGTTCCTAGCAGGTAAGACCGCCAATCCACTAAGGTAAGCCCAAATAAGTAATTTTCAACATTAAAGGGAGTGACAGGAATCAACCGCATCGAGAGAACAAACAACAGCGACTGCTCTGCAATGCCGCGCTGGAATTTCTGTAAGGTTGGGTTATGGCCAAACCGATGCTCCACCCAATCACGAAAAAGATAACGCGTCAGCCACAATGCTCCCATTGCTCCTAAGGTAGCCCCGGCTATGGAATAAACAGTCCCCCAAAGGAGCCCAAACACCACTCCTCCTGCAATTGTAAAAATAACAGTCGGGAAGCCAATTACCATACAAACAGCATAGATTCCAATAAAGAGAAGAGGACTCCAAATACCCAATCTTTGTAGATAAGGAATGAGCGTTTCACGATTCAATAGAAATCGCAAAGGGCTAAAGCAGAAAATAAGAATTGCAACACCCCAAATGAGCGCGACTTGAAAGCGCCTATTGATTAGAAGTTGGCGAAATTGTTGAAAGTAGCGTGCGATCATAGAGCAGGAGTGAAGCAATATGGAAATATCTTATTCGAAATAACGCGCACTGAGGTCGCGAAGTGGACAAGTGCGATCGCCTATGGGTTTTCTGCTAAACCCAGAACCGTTAAATGGGCTAGAGTTGCCAAGGACCTCGTATTAGTAACCTGATGGCCGCTGAGGATGAGCGATCGCAACGGGCTCAAGCCGCTAACGTGGTTGTCTATCAGCGCTAACTCCTCTTGCGACAGTTGCCCGAGGAGGAAATTAGGAAATTCTATCGGCAGACAGTACCGACTTTAACATCGGTAGTTACAAATGGAGATATTGCTTCAAGATTTTGCGTGTGGAAACTTTGATTCAACTTGCACCTAACGTTGCAGCAGCCCTTCTCATGGTGTTAGGGGGAGCCGCCTTGTTCTTTCCCAAAACCATGGCTGCTTTTGTGGGTATTCAACCCATTGCTCCGGTGGGGATTTCTGAAATTCGATCAACGTTAGGAAGTTTTTTCCTGGGGTTGGGAGCTACCTGTTTATGGTTGCAGTCAACAGATGCGTTTACAGTTTTAGGAATTGCATCATTAGGAGCGGCCCTGGTACGTCTGTTGTCGAGTCTGTTCGATCGCAGTATTACAGTTAAAAATATCGGGGGTGTTGTGGCAGAAGCGTTCCTGGGTGGTTTATTTCTTCTGAGCTGGCTTTGGTCTGTGTAAAGCGTGGGCACCATGCTAATCGCAATACACCCCACAACCTGATAATCTTGACCCTCGGCTAAAAAGCAGCAATTCTCAGTATGGGTTTCAAAGCTGAGAGTTGGTGCCCTTCGGGCACGAACTCTCAGCTTTGAAACCCGAACATAGCCCGCCGAAGGCGGGCTATGTTCGGGTTGGATTTCAAAATGAGAATTGCTGGCTAAAAAGCCAAACGGAATTCCGCTAGAGTCTGTTTTTTCGTGCGCCTTGCGCACGAAAAAACAGACTCTAATTGGAGAATTGATTTATAACTTTTTGATATATAGCATGATGCTGGAGGGCGATCGCCTCCCAGGTACGCGACTGTACAAATCGGTATCCATTTTCCGATAAGCGATCGCACTGGAAACAATCATCCAATAATTCCAGAAGAGCGTTAGCCAGAGAGGGCACACAGCGGGGAGAAACACGCTTCACCAAGTCTGACATTAACACGGGATCCGTTTCTACTGACTCCGCGATGACAGTCGGTAGTCGATGGGCTAGCAAAGTCAACAATGAGCCACTTTTAAGGGTTACGCCGGGGTTAAATGGAAGCACACCGATATCCGCCCCTGATAAGTAATGAGACGCCTGTTCCGCATCTATATAACCCGTACAATGAACAGACTGAGATAATTGCAATTCGGCAATACAAGCTTGGATTTTCTGCCAGTAGCGTTCTGCATCTTCTCCTTGTAGCGAGAGGGTTTCCACTCCACCTAGCAGAAGTAACCGGACATTGGGACGTGAGTAGACCACCTTTTGCACAGCCTGCAGCAATGTTTCAATCCCTTTAACAGGATGAAGAAACCCAAAAAAGGCAATCACTTCTGTGTCTTCCGGCCAATTACAGGTTTGCCGTAGTTGACGCCGGGCTATATCCCGATCGATGGGGGCAACACTTACGTTCGCTGCAATGGGAATGGAATGGAGGCGATCGCCCAATTGGGGAAGGCGATCGCGCATAATTGCCGCAATATTTTCATTGGTCGTAATGATGGCTTCGCTACCCGTCAATAACCAGCCGTCTTCTCGATCCCACCAACCGCGTTGCTGGCCCCAATTTTTGGCAAATTCCAACAATCCAGCCGGAATCCAACTGGGCGTCCATTCCCACCAGCCATATTCGTGAGCTGTGGTAACAATAGGTGGGCGATAGCCGAGCGATCGCAACAGAAGCGGCAGCAAAAAAATGGGACGCTGAAACCCATAGCTCCCTGCTGCATGCTGAATATGCAACACATCTGTAGGATGAGCCATCAATGTCCGCACCAGGGGAAACAGGTTGGGCATTGCCCAATCATCTACGGCTCCTATCACATCCGGTTTATTGATAGCCTGGGCAGAAACCTGTGACGTCACAACTTGAGATTCAACACCCTGCTTGGCCAGGTGTGTGCGTAGGTGCGCAAGGTAGTCAGCTACACCGCACCGCTGAGGCTGATAACCTCCGGCCACAAAGGTTACACGCATAGACGGGCCTCCTGTAATAGGGATAGGCCAGCCACCGCGATCGCCTCTGGAGTAATATCTAAACACTCCAGCTCATAGGGGCAGGTGAACTGATAGCAGGGGCTACAAGAGGTCGGACAGCGTAGCAAAACCGCTCGTGTGCTGCGGGGCCGCCATTGTCGTTCCAACTCAGTCCCGGCAAAGAGGATGACGCTGGGAGTGCGCGTGGCATCGGCAATGTGCATGGTGGAAGTGTTGTTAGACAGCATCAGACGAGCATGAGCGACCAGCGCGACTAAATCTGTAAAATTCGTTTGTCCCATGTAGTCGATAGCGCGATCGCCCACGATCTCCAATAATGGACGGGCGCGATCGCGGTCCTTTTCCAACCCTGTAACAACCACCCGATACCCAGTCTGTTCACTCAACAGGGCAGCCGCTTTTCCGAATCGTTCCAGATCATACGTGCGAGATGGGCAACTGGCCCATGGGTTCAGAAGTAAATAGGGTTCATCAGGAATGAGGGAGCATGCCGGTATTTGGAGTTGTAAGCTGCGATCGTGGACTGAATAACCCACGAATTCCACCAAGTGCATGTTACGTTCGGCCTGATGTTCCTCGTCGGGAGGTGCAGAAGCCGTATGGGTAAGCACAACATCTTCTTCTCGCGAGAACCCTAAGCGCACAGGAATTCCAGCCATTTGACAAATCAAGGCTGCTGGATGAGGGCTCTGCTTGAAACTCGTGAAGATGGCAGCCGCATCAAATTGCCGTGCTCTCAATTGCTCGATCAACTGCCATTCCCGGTCCGGGTCAAAGGGGAGCCGCCCCAGGTCTTGCCAGAGCGATCGCCATGCAATGACATCATCAACCCACGGCAATACGGCAGCCGCTTGCGCTCCGGCAGGGCTTGCCAGCAATGTCAGCTGAGTCGAGGCGTTTGCTTTCAGAGCTTTTAGAGCGGGGCCAGTCATGATCACATCGCCAATATTATCGAGACGAATGGCGAGGATATTCTGTGCAGAAGCGAAAGAGGGAAGGAGGGAAGGGAAGCTGCCCGTTTTTGATCCTAGCCTTATGCCTTCTAACCGTTGGTTTATCCCTTTACCCTCCTGCTCCGGTAATTCTCTGCCTTCTAAACCAGCAGAAATCATAGGAATCAGAGCGGTGAGAACGGCTTCAGGCGAAATGTCATCAACACACGTCCTCCACTCAAATGGACATTGGCCGCTGTACCAACAGGATTGAGTGGTGAAGTTGGGAATGTAGCGTTCGGGGCAGGAAGGATAACCCTGAAGATTTTGATGAGGCAGAGGCTGGCCATAGCGATCGCCCCAGGATGGCCCAAACAATGTGACGGTAGGAATGCCCAGGGCAGCCGCAATACGAGCCGGGCCTGTGTCAGCGGCTACAACAGCATCGAGTTGTGCAAAGAGGGCCGCGAGTTCTCGCAGCGTTCCTTTAGGCCAGGGTTTAGCCGTGGGAATTTTTGCGGTGATGGCCTGAATAGAAGCCGTATCAGACCCTTCAGGGACAATGATGCTGGCTTGATGTTCTTGTTGGAGAACGTGAGCAAGGGTAATGAAGTTTTCAGTGGGCCACCGTTTGATGGCCATTCCGGCGTCGGAATAGAGGCCAATACGGGGGTGGGGCAGATCGCCCAAACGTGCCTGGGCAGCCGCATGTTCGGCCGGGGTCAGGTAGATACGCGGGTGCTGATTCATATTCAGCGCTTCTGGTGTAATCCAACCGTCTTCGTGGAGGAGTTGGAGGAAGCGATCGCTCACTTTCTGATGATCGGGTGGATTCCGCCACAGGTTAGTGACGACGTGGGGCACACCACTTTGTTGAACCAAATCGGCAATGCCATCGTAAGTCGTATCGGTAATGATCAGGTCGAAAGAGGAATTGTGAGTGAGAACTTGTACGGCGTGGCGAGCGGTGCCTTTGGGGATCTGGATGACG
The DNA here is from genome assembly GCF_039962325.1 of Leptolyngbya sp. PL-A3. NCBI lineage: Bacteria > Bacillati > Cyanobacteriota > Cyanophyceae > Leptolyngbyales > Leptolyngbyaceae > Leptolyngbya > Leptolyngbya sp. PL-A3. The sequence goes on along the minus strand of NZ_JAMPLB010000014.1, from coordinate 23,685 downwards.
CGATGGATGAGGGGATGATAGTGCAACAGATCGCCACCCGGAGCAAAGGTGAGAACCGTGAGGGTAGCGTGAGGGTGAGATTGGGCGATCGCTTGCATGGCGGGCAGGGCGATCAATACGTCGCCTAAGCCGCCAAGCAGTTCGATGAAGAGGATACGGGTGAGGGAGGACACAGGGGTTCTACCGATGGGGGCTGATGGGAAACATCAGCGTTTATATGGACAATAAATTGGACGCACTTTCGGTGCGATCGGGCAGGGTTGTAGGCAATTCCTGGTGGTAGGCACCGGATGGTAGTAGGCCACAACCGCCATACTGGGCCATTAAGCGCCGCTGCACTAACACGTCTTCACCACAAGCTGTCGCGGGGACGTCTTGCCAAAAGCTGAAGCCACCAACATCCAGCAGTTTGGCGCGATCGAATAATACGCAACCACCAATCCAGTTGATGCGGTAGAGACGGGGGTTGTCGGGGGTGATGCCTAGTTTTTGTTGGATGTGGTAGGGGTTAGCGGCGTTGTGGAGTCGCCAGCGTTCCCATTCGGGGGTGTGCGATCGCACGATTTCAGGCTGCACAGCGGTTTCCCAGAATTGGAGGGCGGTATGTTCGTGGGGACGAATGTCGTCCAGGAAGCTGAGGCCGATAAGAGGATTGCCGACGAAGCCGCAACCTTGGTTTTGGAGGGCTTCGAGGAGGGTTTGGATAACCCAGGGTTCGAGGATGACGTCATCGTCGAGGTAGAGGACGTAGGGGGCGGTAGCCTGGGTGAGAAGAAATTGGCGTTGTTCGGCGATGCCTCGGCGGGGAAGGTGTTTGTGAATTTGGGTGGGGTGGTTGTGCGATCGCAACACCCGTTGGATGGTTTGGATTTCGCTGATGTCTGCGACGTCGCAGGTGTCGCTTTGATCAGAGACAATGATGCTGAAATCGGGGTGGGTTTGGGCGCTGAGGCTGGTGAGGGTGACGGCTAGGGCGGTGGGGCGGTTGTAGGTGGGGATTAGGACGTCGATGGTTGACATGGGTTTAGAAATTGTGTTGTTGGAGAGCGTATATAAACCTGTTCCGGTTCCCCCTCTTTTGGGAGAGGGGGCTAGGGGGTGTGGGTTCGCCTTCGCAACTCTCAAACAAGGTGAGGGCTGAGGGATACAGATGTTTCGGAAGCGCTGGTTTCTGCGAGTAGTTCCAAAATGGCTGTCACGACCTGGTCGGGGGTGACGAGTTCCAGGCAATGGTGGTGGCCTTCGGGGCAGATGCTGCGGTAGCAGATGCGGCAGGGGACGTCGTGGTAGAGAACCCGGTGGGGCACTTGCCAGGGGGTGTGTTGTAGATTTGTCAGGGCGTAGAGGTCGACAACGGGGGTGCCGAGGGCGGCGGCAAGGTGAACGGGGCCGGTATTGTTGCAAAGCAGCAGGGGGGCGGCTTGCAGGAGGGCGATCAGGTCGGGGATGTCGAGTTGGCCCACCAGGGAAATAGAGGGGACTTCCATCTGCTGACGGATGGATTCGACGAGTTCCTGTTCCTCAGCGCTACCAGTGAAGACGGCGGTTATCCCTTGTTGATGGAGCGATCGCCCTACTTCAGCGAAACGCTCGGGTGCATAACGGCGGGAGGGGGCGGTGGCTCCAGGGTGAATGACGATCCAGGGGCGATCGGGGGTGAGCCCTAATTCCCGGAGGCGCAGGGCTATGCGACACTCCGCCAGGGGAGAAGTAGCGATGGTGAGGCGGGTGTCACCATTAACAGGATGGGCTCCGATGCTGGCGACGAGATCCAGTTGCCGTTGGACTTCGTGGCGGGTGAACTGCTCAGGCTCGGGGTCGCGGATGACGTGAGTGAGGAGCTGGTAGGGATTTTCGCGGCAGTGCGCCAGACGCAATGGTATGTCGGCCATGTAGCACATGAAAGCCGAAGGCAGCGGGTTCTGGCTGTAGACCGTGAAGATAATGGCGGCATCGAAGGCGCGATCGCGCAACACCTCCACCATTTCAAATTCTGGCTGGCTGTTTTGGCGGGGGGCAGTTGCCTTCAGCCAGGGGGCTTCGTAGACCATAACCTCGTCAATCATGGGTAGGTGAGCGGAGATCGCCGCTCCTGCCGTAGAGGTCATTAAGGTCAAATGGCGCTCTGGATTGGCCGCTTTTAAAGCATTGAGGGCAGGGGTGGTCATCACCATATCCCCTAAACTATCGAGGCGAATGCACAGAATTCGCTTAGCGGCGGCCCAGTCCTGCTCCCAGGTCACGTCGGTCATTAGCCCCTCCCTGATCGAATGGATTGAATCATGCCGGTGGTAGAGCGCTGTTCCACATAAGGCAAAATAATGACTTCACCGCCCAGTTCCTCTACCAGGGGAGTTTCCGGTAAGCTGTGCCGGGTGTAATCTCCACCTTTGGTATACACATCAGGGCGAATCAGACGAATCAGTTCCCGGGGCGATAGGTCGCCAAACGGTATCACGTAATCGACACATCCCAGAGCAGCCAACACCGCAAGGCGATCGCCCAACCCATTCACCGGACGAGCATCCCCCTTAAGCTGGCGAATGCTTTCATCAGTATTCACGCCCACCATCAGCACATCGCCCAAGGCTTTAGCTTGTTCTAAGACCGTGACGTGGCCCGAGTGCAACAAGTCGAAGCAACCATTCGTGAAGACGATGCGTTTGCCCCGATTGCGGATCTGCTCTACAGCAGAGAGAAGCTCGGCCTGGTCGCTGAGGCGTTTGTGGGTATCTGAGAGCGATCGCCGTAACGTAGCCAGCTCACAGCACGTTGTCCCCACTTCCAGGGTTGTAATCGCAGTTGCAGCCCCGGCAAGGGTGGCGGCTGCATTCGCATCGGCTCCAGCGGCCAGAGCTAACGCCAGAGAGGCCACGTAGGTGTCTCCCGCCCCTGTGGCATTGCAACTGGGAGCCGGTTGAGCCAGAGTGCGCGTGGGGGAATGGTCGCCCATAAAAATGAGCGCTCCATCAACATCCAATGTGATAGCAGCCAATTGTGCCTTCGTCTGGGTTAGAACCCTCTGGCCTTCCCGTGTGATTTGGTTCACGCGCGCTGTTCCTAACAACGAAGGCAAATTCAGGAGCGCTGTTGCCTCGCCATAATTTGGCTTCACCGCCGTGACCCCGACCGCCGCATAGGCTTGAAGATGCTTGGAGTCGGCCACAATAACACGGGGATTTTCAGCCTGAAGTTGGGCCAGGGCATCGATCACACGAGGAGTCAGAATGCCATAACCATAATCAGAAATAATCACCGCATCACAGGTGAGGAAGCGGATTTGTAGCCGCTCAATAAGCTGATCCTCCAGGTCTTCGCTGATCGCCCCCGTACTTCCCTGATCAAACCGTACGACCAGATGATCGGCTGCCATTACTCGTTGTTTGATCAAGGTACGACGACTGGGGTGACATAGAATGTCATCCAGTTGTACACCCTGTTGCTCTAAAGCAATTTGCAGGCGATCGCCCGCATCATCCATGCCAACGACCGTCAGAAAGTAGGTATCGCCACCCAGACTGGCAACATTGGCAGCCGTATTCGCCGCTCCCCCCGGTACATCCTGTATCCGCTCAATATCCACAATAGGCACAGGAGCCTCACGGCAAATACGACTGGCGCCTCCCTGTAGAAAGCAATCCAGAATGGCGTCACCGATCACCAACACGCGCAGATGGGCGAAGCGATCGAGAAACGTCAGCATCGAATCCGTTGGTGTCATCGTCTTTAGCCTGGTGAAGGATAAAATTGGCGGCAATCGCCATATCGGGTGCGGTGAAATCGGGCGATCGCCCTTCGGTCATCTCCCATTCCGTTTCGTTGCCGTTGTCGATCAAAATGGCACAGCATCCAGCCCGATGCGCGGCTTCAACGTCGTTGAGGATATCGCCAATCATCCAGGAACGGCTCATATCCAGGTGAAGATCGGCGGCGGCTTGCAGCAACATTCCCGGTTCGGGCTTACGGCAGGAGCAGGCGATCGCATACTCTGGCACGACACCGGTTGGATAGTGGGGGCAATAGTAAAACCCTGCCAGCGGTACTCCCAACAGTTCCTGCAAACGTTGCTCAACGGTTTTCAAAGCGGCTTCCGCAAAGTAACCTCGGGCTACCCCGGATTGATTGGAAACAACCACCAAGGCATATCCGGCTTGATGGAGTCGTTGTACCGCTGACGCTGCACCGGGTTGTAACTGTATCTGCTCCGGGTCCACGTTGTAAGGGACGTCCACAATTAATGTGCCGTCCTTGTCGAGAAATACGGCTGGCTTTAAGACGTGAGGTTGGGCGGGCTTAGCCCACCCAACCTCCATATTGGTTAGTCGCCCTAGGGCCATGAAGTCTCCTTCATGGGCAGCACCATGATTTCAGAAATCACCGTCTCCTTGGGTTGCATTAGCAAATATTCAATCGTTTCAGCCACGTTGCGGGGATCTTGCAGCGTCGTCACATCAATATCAGGGAAGCGATCCAGCAGGAAGGGAGTTTGCATTCCTCCAGCGATCACCGAGGTGACTTTAATTTGATGCAATCGCCCTTCTACATGCAATGCCTGGCTGAGTCCCAACAAGCCCCATTTGCTTGCGTGATAAGCTGATGCATTGGCCCAAGCGCGTTTCGCTGCCGTAGATACAATGTTAATAATGTGTCCACCGCCCTGTTCACGCATATGGGGAAAAACAGCTTTGGACATGTAGAACGGCCCGTTCAAGTTAACGTTAATCACCTGCTGCCATTCGTCAATCGCCATTTCTTCCACAGAAAGCGTAATATCGATCCCCGCATTGTTCACCAATACATCGATTTTTCCGTAGGTTTCGAGAATAGTGTCTACCGATTTAGCAATGTTATCGGGGCTGCTAACGTCGAGAGGGAGGGCGATCGCCGTTCCGTCCTGCGCCTGAATCTGTTCTGCAACTTGGGTGGCTAATTCTTGCCGCATATCAGCGACCACCACTTTCATGCCAGCTTCCGCCAAGCAGTGGCAGGTCGCTTCTCCCAGGCCCCGTGCGCCGCCCGTTACGATGACGACTTTATCGGCTAGTTTCTGGTTGGCACGAGTGGTTTTAGGTAGCGTTTGCATAATGACTCCTTGAGTAAAACGGGTTTGCAAAGTTAGGGTTTCCAGATACCGGTTTTTTAAAAGCACCCGGTGTCTTGGGTTTCTAACGCGACCACAGGTGTTTCCCGTTGAGCAGGAACGTGAGTCAACGTCAGATTAGGGGAAGACACAGACTGGGTTGCACAAACATCCCAGGTGTTTTCGGGAAGGGTTGCACTCTTCGAACGCAACATATCCTCCTCAATCCATTCGCAAATCAGGTGCAACACCAAGAGGTGAATTTCCTGGATGCGTTGGGGGTCGGTGGCCGGAACGCAAATGGCCTGATCGACCAGCTCGCGCACGCTCCCACCGTCACCGCCCAGCAATGCCAGCGTGAAGACATTGCGCGCTTTAGCCGCCTGTACCGCCTGGATGACGTTGGGCGATCGCCCACTGGTACTCATCACCATCAGCACATCCCCCGGTTGGCCGAAGGTTCGAACCTGACGCGCAAAAATATCCTCGTAGCCCTCATCGTTTGACCAGGCCGTCAGTAACGCGGTATCAGCGGTGAGAGCGATCGCAGGCAGACCAGCCCGATGGGGCGATCGGAACTTCCCGACTAGCTCAGCGGCGAAATGCTGCGAATCTGCCGCACTGCCACCATTGCCACAGATCAGCACCTTACCGCCCCGCTCGAAACACATGCCAAGTTGAGCAGCTGCCGCCAAAATATCAGCACCTAAAGCCTGTTTAGACTGTTGGAGAGTGTGCATAGCAGCATCAAAGGCATCCTCCAGCCGCAGGCGGGCCTGTACCTCATCACTCACGGTGGACAGAGAAAGGGCAGGAGTGGCTAGCACCTCTTCATAGAGGGCGGCGATCGCACTGGTCACTTTAGGCCAGGTAAATTGCGCGGCTACATGGCGAATGGCCTGACGCCCCATCAGGTTGAGTAATTCAGGATGGCGATAGAGGAAGGCGAGGCGATCGCATATCCGATCGGGGCGCTGCGGTGGTACCAGGTAGCCCGTTTCACCATCCTTAACGGTGAATTTAATGCCGCCTACATTGGAACCAATCACAGGAGTTCCACAGGCCATCGCTTCCAGCGGGGTGATACCGAAGGGCTCGTACCAGGGTGTTGTCACAAAAACATCCGCCGCACTGTAATAGTACTTCAGGATTTCGCGCCCCTGTTGTCCCACGAAGGTGACTTTATCCGCCAGGTTTAACTTCCGGGCCAGTGTTTGCAGGCGACCGATCTCTGGAGTTGCTACCGGGTCAGGGGTGGGAGCTTCGCCTCCAACTACCAACAATTGGGTCGGCAAGCAGGCTTCATGATTCAGGGCAGCAACCCCCTGAATCGCCGTGTCTACCCCTTTACGAGGCACCATACGGCCCAGTTGCAGCACGATGCGATCGCGCAATGGCAACCCCAACGTAGCACGGGCCTGCGCCTTCGGAATGGGCCAAAATTCAGCCGCATCCACCCCACAGGGAATCACACGAATCTTACTGGGTTCAGCCTGATAGAACTGAATGAGATCATCGCGATCCTGGGGGCATTCCGCCACAATGAAGTCCGCTGCCCGCACCACCTCTTCTTCCACAGAAAAGCGCTGATCGGGAAAGCGATCAGCACTCCCTTGATACTGCCGCCGAATACGCCCCAGGGCGTGAAACGTGACAATAAATGGAATATCGGTGTGTCGCTTCAGTTGTAACGCCACCAATGCTGACATCCAAAAATTGGCATGGATGAGCTGATAAAATTGTTGTCCTTTCAGAGAGCCATTCGCCTGCTTCCGTTCCCGCTCCATAAATGACTGAACGAACTGCGTGAATGCCCCCATGAATGGGAGTAGATCTTCCTTAGGAATGGATGTCGCAGGGCCAGCAGGCACATGAATAATACGAACTCCATTGTGCCAAATCACCTGCTCTGGAAGATCCGAGCGATCGCGCCGAGTGAAGACATCCACCCGATAACCCAGACCAGCTAAATGCTTAGCAACTTGGCCGACATATACATTTTGGCCACCACTATCAGTACCACCGAAGATGCCCAGAGGTGAGGCGTGTTCACTAATGAGAGCTATACGTTTAGTCATGGTTTTAGGAAAGGGTGTGAGGGTGGTAGGGAATGAGCGGCAGGGGGGCAGAGGTACGGGGAGCGGTGGGGCGACATCAACGTTTCTGCCCGCTGCCTTCTGCCTTCCCAACTAAACCGTTTCATAAACCGGGCTGTGACGCGCGATCGCCAACTCCAACACATCATTCCAGTCACGAACAAAGCGCTGAATGGAAAAGCGTTGTTGGGCATACTGTTGGGCATTGTGGCTCAGGAAGAGCGCCTGAGCGGGATCATCAATGAGTATCTGCATTTGCTGGATAAGCCATTGCAGATCGGTACTGACATAGCCAGAAACGCCGTTTTCTACAACGGTGGGGAGTTCAGTCGTGGCAAGGCCGACGATGGGAAGCCCCAGCATCATGGCTTCACAGACAGATAGACCCAGGCTGGTGTAGCGAATGGGATGGAAGAAGAAGCGATAACGGCTGAGGAAACCGGGAAGTTCCTCATGGGAAATTTCGCCGAGCCCACCTAGCGCTTCAGAGCCCATACCCACCAAATCAATGGGCACTTGGCGACGCACTTTTTCAAAAATATCAGACCCTAAACGACGCCCGCGCGATCGCAATCCATTGACCACCACAATTCCCCGGGGAATCTCTCCGGTGTAGGTAACGTTGTTGGGTACGATAACGCCGTGATCAATAACATAGGTCGGCGTCTCACCACTGTCCCACATCAAATCGTTAAAGTGGGTCACATGCACCAGGAACATGTTGGGATCGTTCACCACATGGGTTGTATCGGTAGGATGTTCCCGAGGTGGATCGTGTTCTAAAAACAGGTGGGGGAGCTGACGTTGCTCAGGAGATAGAATTTCGTACTGGTCCTGCAAATAGTTGCGTCGTGATTGAAACAGCACGCAATCAAACGGCAGGTGACGCACTTCATCGGCTGCTACGTCATGCACGTTATCCCCCCAGGGGAAACCTGGCAGCCGCCCCCCATAACCCTCTGGGCGATCGGGCTTGACAGGCAAATAGAAATCGTGGGGAGCCTGGGTCAGGTAGTAAAGATAGCTACCGTGAACGTGCCAGGTCAGAATTCGTAGACGTCGCATGGCTGGGTGGTGGGTATCGATAAAGGATAAATGCAGGATGGGATACGATTTTTTGAAACGCTAATTATGGCCGTTATGGCAAACAGGAAAATTTGGGGATCACGTTTTAGCAAGCGGCAGCCATTCAGATTTGAGGCAACGCTTCAGTGGCAACAAGCCCACAGGTCTGAAGGAGATGCAAATGGGGATCGGAGACGGTTGTGTCCGGTGGAGCAATGCAATGAGATAGCACTTGCCCACCAAACTCCAGGGATTGACCGATGCGGATAGGAACTCCAGCCAGATAACAGCGATAGGCCCAGGTATAGGGCGATCGCTCTCTAGCACTCAACACAACGGCAGCATCCACCGACTGCTCCCGAATCCACTCAATAGTGGCGTGTTGGAAATTATCGTGGACGGTTAGAGGCATCTCACCGGGCAAGATGTAGCTAACGCTCGAACCGTCATCATTCTGGGCCTCTAATAAAATCAGGGAGATATCCGGCCGATGTTGTTGGAGTGTTGCGATCGCTCCCCGAATGGCATCCGCAGTATCCAGTTGAATGACTAACAACCGTTGAATTGTGGAGAGCCATTCATCCTGCACAGGCCACCTCCCATTGCGGTTGTTTTGCCAGTAGATGCTCAGCCTCTGCTAAAACCATTTTTGAGGTGGCCGTTTGTGCTTGACGCACATCAACCACCCGATGGCGATCGCGGTTTAACGGTGCCCAGCGTTGGGTTTCGGAGTTACTGAAAACCACCACGCTCGGTGTTTTCATAGCAGCAGCCAGGTGGGAGATCCCCGTGTCATTGCACACCAGCAAAGCCGCCTGTTGCAGGAGGATAGCCATCGCCCCCAGTTGGGTTTGTCCAGCTACATTGATCGGGTGCGACACCATACGTTGGGCCACCTGTTCCGTCAGGGATCGCTCAGCCGCGTTTCCCGTTAGCACGATGGTATAACCCTGTTGGGCCAGGGCATCAGCAACAGCTGCAAAGCCCTCCGTCGACCAACGGCGATCGTCTCCACTTGCACCCGGATGAATACAGACATAGGATTGAGGCTGCAATCCATGATGTTGAACCTGTCGATGATAAGCAGCATGATCTGAGGATTGCAGTGGAAATTCGAGTTGATCCCCCTGAAGTGGAATTTGCAAAAATTCCAGTAACCGCAACATTCGCCAAATTTCTGGCTCTCCGGCAGGATAGGGCAGAAAATGACGAGGGTCGGGGCAGAACTGTCCCGGTACAAAGAAGCCCGCATTGAGCTTGGCTCCTAATAACATCAGAAATGGATTGATATAGCTACCATTTCCGTGCAGTTGAATGGCTAAATCATAGTTTCGGGCTTGCTGCGCTGCCAGGAACGGCGGAATTGCTTCCACCCCCTGCCAACCCTCAGGAATGCCAGGATATCCAGCAAACTCCACCCAGTCATCCATCAGGTGAGAAAAGCGATCGCCAAACCATCGCAGTTCCGGCAACCCTAAAAAAGAAATCTGAGATGCCGGAAACACTGTCCGCAGTGCCCGCAATGCTGGGACACTGCACAGTAAATCGCCTAATCCGGGTAGCGATCGCACCACAAGAATGCGCTTTGGTTGGGAATCTAGATGGAGCATAGACACGCAGAGCAGGCTGTGATGCTCATCCTAGAAAACTCAATTTTGGGTTTCATTGGGCATTTGCCAAAAAAACCATACCGAAAATTTTTAATTTGTTGTGCAAATGCCCAATGAAGCCAGGTTGGAGATCGATCGATAGATTTTCTTCAGACTTTATTACACCTTTGGGAAGATGATGTAATCGAGCTTTTTACAACAAGCTGATGTCAGTATCTAATTTAAGCTCAATAACAACCTGCATGATGCGATTTTGGATTGTTGTATAGCCTCAGTACATGTCTCATAAGCCACTCTGTTAGAAAAATAGAAGTAAACCCCACCTTAGATAGTTTTTGTTCCGACGTAGTAGTGCAGTGATAATTATCTCTGGATAAGTTAAGACTTCTGTCATTATTTTTCTGGGCTATCAATATCTTTCCTTGAGGTCATTGAGAGAAGCCAAGCCAACAGAAAATCAACGGCTCTGGTTCATTTAAAGATCGATGAACTCTGTTCACTCCATGAGTAAGTTCCACCGTCTTTGCTCCACGGATATCGCCCCATGAACGAAATGATGATAGAGCAAGTAATAAAGCCAGAAATGCTTTCGTCTCAGATCTCACAAGCATTTGTTGACATGATTCTGAACCAATCTGCCACGAGTGCTCAACGCTATAAAAATCAAGTCATTTATGGTTTATTACATGGGCAGTTTGGGAAAGATGATGTAATTTTAGAACAGGCACGACGGCTTGAGCTGGATCTCACGCCTCCCCGAGCGGTCATTCTCATTGATGCCAGTGAATTTGTTTGTGCTCAAGCGACAGACTCAGACCAAACGACCACAAAACAGACGCGATCGCAATTCATCATCGACAGCATTGTCAGCTTCTTTCACCTCCCTGACGACACCATTTGTGCCGACTTAGGCAATGGAGAATTTGCCGTCCTGAAGGCTAGCGACACGCGCAACATGGGCAGTTGGGCCATGCATAATGACATGAACCCCAATGAGTTCGCGGCCTCATCGTGGACCAATTTAGAGGCCGTTAAACGAGCTGGAAACGCTCTAATGAGCCGCCTTCGGGGTGACACGGGAGCCTCCATTAGCATTGGGATAGGCCGTTACCATCCCGGATTATATGGTTTATCCCGCTCCTATCAAGATGCTCAGGTTGCCTTACGGTTAGGCCGCCAGTTCAACGGTCATAACCGGGTTTATTGTCTGGATAGTTTGGGAATTGCTGCCTTTGCTTGTGTCGCCGATGAGCAAACCAAAATTGAACTGGCAACCCATCTATTAAGCCCCCTCGACAATGAACCCGATTTACTGGATACACTATTGACCTTTTTTAACCTGGGCTGTACTCCCTCCGCTGTTGCTAAGCAGCTCTCCATTCACCGCAACACCCTGAGCTATCGCCTGGAAAAAATTGCCTTGCTGACAGGTCTCGATCCACGCTGCTTTGATGAAGCTGTGCAAATCCGCTTGGCCCTGTTGCTGCAAGATCTTAAGCCGAGTTGAAACGCTAATCATGCACGTTCTGGCCTATACGGACTCCGCTGGTATTGGTGGAGCCGAAATTAGCCTTGGCCATTTGGTCACCAACGCCTCTTCCGACATTACAATAACAGTCGTTGGCGTTAATTCAACCGTTGTCAATGCGATCGCTCGACATCGCCCTCAAACCCAACGCTATGTGCTACCAGCCACAGGTTTAGCAGCACTGCGATCGCACCTGACCACGTTCCATCGCCTCCTACCTGATATTGTTCATCTCAACCTCTGCACTCCCTGGGCTTGCGCAACAGGGCTACTGGCTGCCCTCTCTCTACCCCAAGCACGGGTCGTGCGGGTCGATCAACTTCCTCTGCGAACAACGGATCTATGGACCTGGCTCAGGACACGATCGCTAAGCCTCCGCGTCGATGCTCATGTCGCCGTAGGCCAGGAGTGTGGACGCAAAATGGAGGACTTTTATGCGCTCGGACGCCGGACAGTCCTATCGGTTCCCAATGGCGTTCCCGAGCTTGATCCAACATCCTGTATTTCAGACAAGGCAACCTCAACCGAGCACAATTGGTTCCACATCGGTAGCATCGGACGGCTTGATCCGATGAAAGGCCATGATGTCCTGTTACGAGCGGTTGCCCAGGTTGAAGGGACCAAATTGGTTATCGTGGGTGACGGAGCTTACCGAGGTGAACTGGAGCGACTGGCAGAAGCATTAGGGATTAGCGATCGCGTGCTCCTACCCGGTTGGGTCGATCAACCTCGACAATACCTGCCCACGTTTGATGTCTTTGTTCAACCTTCCCGCTCCGAAGGGTTTCCTCTTACCGTAGTGGAAGCAATGCTAGCAGCCCGCCCCATCATTGCCACCCGAGTAGGTAGCGTTGCTGAAGCGATCATCCCTGAAAAGACCGGGCTCTTGATCGATAAGGACGATGTCGATGGCCTTGTGGCAGCCTTGATGTACTTGCGCGATCGTCCCGACCTCCGTCACCAATTAGGTCAGAATGCCCGTGCAGTAGCCCTTCAGCACTTCACCATCCAGTCGATGACAGCCCAATATCAAGAACTATGGCGATCGTTGCTGACACAGCCCCAAGTTCCTCGCCTACGTGTTCCCCAGCCCAAAGAATAATTACGCATTTTGTTGCATCGCTTCATGTTATGTCGTATTAAATACACACAATAAAAAGTGGTATGGCACACCACGTCACAACACTTTTTATTGTGTGTATTTAACCTTGCTTATTGTCAGACACACAAAAGAGTTTTGTAGAAAACAGGGAACATAATTGTAATCCAAACTACAATTGTGATCCAGTTTACAAATACCTATCCTGGTAGAGAGGCAGAACAGTAGCCGGAAACTGTAGGTTAGGTGTGATTTCTGCATGAGAGAAGCCTATGTGGGTCTTTTGTGGTGGCATGTTCCGGTCAGCATCAACTCTACAGTTTCAAATCACAACGCGGCTGGTAAAAGATGCAGGAGTTGGCGAGCAGATTGGTTGGATTGATGCGTATCGCTTTGCAGAAATACAACGTACCCATACCCATAAACCGGGTTTCAAGGTCGTCAAAGTTCATGTTTGCACAGAATCCATCCAGGCAGAGTTTTTACAAGATAATGCATTAGGAATTTACATCTTTAGGGATGTCCGAGATGTTTTTTCGTCTTATCTCAAACAGCGTCAAAAGTCATTTCAATTTATATGGAATGAGGGTTTTCTAGAAACATGCTTGAATAACTATAAAATTTGGACAACATTACCCAATACACTTGTTTCTACATACCAGAGGGTAATGGATAACCCACCTGAAGAAGTCCTCAGAATTGCCCACCATCTAAATCTGGATATTAACCTGGAGGAATGCCAACAGATTGCAGATGACTATAGCCTAGAATCTCAACAACAACGAATTGAATGTTTTCGCAAACAACTTCTACAAACGCCTTTAAACCCTAACGATCACCGCGAAATTGTTGATTATCACGATGAAGAAACACTACTTCACATGAACCATATCGATTCAGCAAAGCGCGGTCGTTGGAGAGAGGATCTCTTACCTGAAGAAGTGGCTTTAATTGAAGAGAAGGTTATCGAATGGTGTAACCAGCATAGTTATAATCCTTCTCTTTTCCTTCAAAAATCCAATGCATTGCTATCCACTTCCGTGGAGCTGTAGTTTTACCACCGTATCTTTCGTCTAACTGTTCACCCAAATCCAAATAAGGTAGTACACTTCTGTAAAGGATAGAGAAAAAAGGCTGGTTTTAGAAGTTACGCTTTGCACAACTTCTAAAACCAGCCTTTTTTCTCTATCCTTTAAGAAATAGGAGTACCACTTATTAGGGGTGTTGACCGTCATACATAAGTTTTGTCCAAGCATTGGCTTCATCAGGGCTTTCCGCTGCCCATTTCTCTAAGGCCAGTTGTAGCCAGCTATTAAAGATTTGACGTCCACTGCGGTACTCCCGGAGTAGTCGGGGAAGTAGCTGTTTTGTTGGAATGTTAGCTAAAGTTGGTTCAATCCGCAGAAACAATCCTGGTTCACTCCCCGGGTCGCATGGCCTGGGACTGATATCCTTCGTTACTTCTGTAAACTGGCCTAATGGTAATGACATCAACTCGACAACTCGTTCGGGAATGTATGCAGATTCGGTCATGGACGATCGCAGCCTCTATACGTTAGTCATTGACCCATATCAGAGAGCGTATCGGAAACAAATGAAATATCTATGAAATTAATTTTATTTTGTCTATAGTTTTTTTGTTTTGTTATGTATTTAACGTTCCTAGAGCTAGCGATCGCTTTCAGGTTAAGACTGGATTAGTCTACAAGCAGACTGGGTACCTGCTCTAGTAATCAACAGCTTAAATTTGCCCATGTTTGAGAGTGGAAAGTGCAGATCATCCTCCCCTGCCAAACATGGATTGATTTCTGCTGTTTACCACCATAAAGATTGTGACAGGCCACCAATTTTGACAGGTGAGATGTGTCAAGCTTCGCCTGCCACATCCAATAATTCTCATTTTGGTTTGAAGGCTGAAAATAGTCCGCCTTCGGCGGGCTATTTTCAGCCTTCAAATCAAGGAGTTCTCGCCCGTCGGGCGCAAACTCTCGGATTTGAAGCTCATAATGAGAATTGCTGTGCCGCATCTCACCTGTCAAAATTGGTATGGTGAGGGTGCGCCTCACGCACAAAAGTGGGTTTCCAAATCTGCAAAAGTGGGATGCACCCATATGGTGAAGTACCAGGAATTCAGTCTTCGCTAGATAAGGTGTCAGACTGTACTGAAAATGCTTCCTCGCTGTCAGGGATAGAAACGCCATAGGGTGTGCGAAATTTGGCAGTAATCCGATTCCCTCGATATGTCCCGGTAATGATACTGCAGGGCATATAGGTAGGCACTCCTGCCCTAGTAACAGTTTGGTAAAACCCTTCAGTTATTTGAGGATTTTCAATATCTTTGAATTTCATATTTTTTCTACAGCAGAGTGAGTCACTTAGCAGTTCATACGAACTCCACCTCGTATAGAAACGGTCTGTTTTTTGTTAGGTGTCCCATACCAGGCACTCGAACAGAAACTATGAATACTGGCTGAATCAATAGCATCACATAGCAGAATCTTTCGGCATTACTTGGCGAGTTCTGGGTATGACTAGAACTTGCTCCAATCCTGTTATAAACAGCATTAAATTGAGCTTGATAAATAAAATCAAAGCGCTTACGTTACTGTTTTTAAACAGCCTTTTGGGAGGAGTCATAGGAATAGCCACCTCTCCCTTCATATTTCGCTCCTGTGGACCCATAATTACCTGCTTATTTCGCTCCTGAGAGGTAGGTAAATCCTTGAAAAACTGTTCTCAAGACACCTAATAACAAGTAAAGTTAAATGCCTATGATAAAAAGCGGCGCGCCGCTTTTTATCATAGGCATTTAACCCGACATGATATAAATCTGGAGCCGGGGTGGTTCTTGGCGCGATCGCCCTACCTCATGTAGGTAGCTTTGCTTAAATAGTAGCGATCGCTTGCCTCTTCTATTCATTCAAAGAATATAAATTCCTTATGGAATCAGATCTAAAGACATGGCTGTGATTCGGCTTCAGCACGGTTGCTATTTATGATTTTTATGGAAATGCTTGTTATTACCCACACAAGATCCTCACACCCTTTTCTCTAAAATAGTCACTTGTAAACAATAAAAAGGATATGAACCACCCTAATAATTTGAAGTAATGTTTGCGACAGAAGATTTTAGAGGACGCTTTTTTAGGGTAGGCTGTCATGAATGCTTTAGAAAAGTATGCAGCAGCAGTAGCTTCAAGACGTGGCTATCAGCTTCAGCTGCTGGATAAACAGTACGTTCTTATCAACGTGGAAACCGGAAGGATAGTCGGTTATCGGACGCTAGATGGAGTGCTTAGCTATCTAGAAGTTATTGAAGAAAATAGCACAGAGAAGGATTAGGTGAACAGATATTGTATGTATCGCTGAAAGCCCCTTACAGAGGGCGATTTCCTCAAGTCTCAAGCTATTAGAAGTGGTGAGCTTAGAAGCTTTGTTCTGTCATACTTTCAATTTCCTGAAGTGGGCGGTTGTGATTAATATTATGCCAGGTTAAATGCTTATGATAAAAAGTAGCGCGGCGCAAAGCGCCGCGCTACTTTTTATCATAAGCATTTAACTTTACTTGTTATAAACATAAGATTCAAAAGGCTGTGCTGCTTACGAAGAGCGGCACAGCCTTTTAGATCTTATGTTTAAGCAGGTTGAACTATTGAGTACAACTATGGGTAAGCATCCCGGAACTCTTTTCAACTCGACACGGTACTTTCCTGTTGACTATCTGCATATTGGTGGTGTGGTAATTTAATAATTATGGTTGTTCCTATACCCACTTCACTCTCAACAGCAATTTGCCCACTGTGCAGATCTAAACACCGTTTTACGATAGTCAACCCTAGTCCTGTGCCTGGAATATCGCCGACATTGTTTGCTCGTTGAAAAGGTTCAAATAAACGCTGTTGGGCATCAAGGGGAATTCCAATGCCTGTGTCTCGAACCTGTAGTGTGACTTCTTCCGGAGCACAGGAAAGATCAAAATAGACGGTGCCACCTTGAGGCGAATATTTAACTGCGTTTAAGATTAAGTTAGTGAGAATGTGTCTGAGAAGCTTCTGATCCAAATACGTATTTTCACAATCACCATGGCAATTAAACCTAATGCGATGGTGAGGATTTACACTAAATTGTATTTCCTCCACCAAGCTTAGACAAAACTGCTCTAAATCTAAAGGTGCTGGTTCAAACTTCAAGTTTCCGCCTTCAGCACGACCAATAGCCAGCAAATCGTTCAACAATTGATCCATAGTTCGGAGCGACTCCTGAATCATGTATAGGAACTCGCGTCGCCGCTCCTCAGTCAAATTGTGATACTCATGCTCAAGCAATTGGGCGCAACCTAGAATAGATGTCATCGGGCTCCGGATCTCATGAGCCGCCATTGACCAAAATCGAGATTTTAGTTCGCTTAACTCCTTTTCTTTCTCCAGAGCGACGCGGATGGCCGTCTCTGATAAACGACGGCGGAGGGCAACTTCGATCGCAACCTGTAAGTCTCGCTCATCAAACGGTTTAACAATATACCCAAATGGTTCAGTTACTTTTGCCCGTTGTAAGGTTGCATCATCGGCGTAAGCTGTTAAATAAATGACAGGGGTATCAAAATCAGTTCGAATTTGTTCTGCCGCTTCGATACCATCCATATGGCCTTTTAGCCGAATGTCCATTAAAACTAAATCAGGTCGTAATTCTGCGACCTTGGCAATGGCTTCCTCTCCAGAAGCAACCGATTCGGATACAACATATCCTAACTTCTTTAACCGCTTCTCGATATCTCGAGCAACGACTCTTTCATCTTCAACAATCAAAATCTTTTCAGAAGCCACTTATTGTACCTTCCCAGTATTCTCTAATTCTGAAAATGTAATTGTAAAAGTTGTTCCTCGTCCGTTAGTTTGATCCAGTTTAATCGTACCTTCTAACTGTTCTGTGAAAATGCAGACTAATTCTAAACCGAGTGATTCGGTATTACGAAAGTCCAGCTCTGGTGGAAAGCCAATTCCATTATCTTGAACACCTAATGTAAATTGCTTGTTAGCTGTGGGAAAGATTCTCACAACAATTTCATTTTCTGGATTGGAGGCTGGGAAGGCATGTTTTAGGGCATTAGAAACCAATTCATTAATAATCAATCCACAGGGAATCGCTGTATCAATATTGAGCCAAACATTCTCTGCCTCAGTTCGTAAAGTTGCAGCTCTCGAATTAGCTGCATAGGAGCGAAGCAAGTTATCGGCCAGGTCACGAATATATTCAGCAAAGTTGATTTTGAGCAAGTTACTCGATTGATGCAGCTTCTCATGAATCAGCGCCATTGAACGGATTCGATTTTGGCTGTCCTTAAATAGCGCGAGTACCCTATCATCTTTGATGTAGTCTGATTGGAGGCGCAGGACACTGGAGATTACCTGGAGATTGTTTTTGACCCGGTGGTGAATTTCTTTTAGTAAAACTTCTTTCTCTTTCAGCGATAGCTTTAGTTGCTCCTCAGTTCGTTTACGCTCCTTAAGTTCATTCTGAGCCTGCTGATATAGCTCTGATTGTTGAATGGCGATCGCCATATGCGTTGCCAGTTGCTTTAGCAACTCAACTTCAAATGCTCGCCATCGTCTCGGTCCAGAGCACTGGTAGGCACACAACAATCCCCACAGATGTTCTCCCTGAAGGATTGGTACGACTAGGCTAGCTCGAACATCATAGAGAGCCAGAATGTCAATATGACATTGAGTTAAACCAGCCGTGTAAATATCCTCACAAACCTGAGTCCGTCCCTCTTTGTAGGCCTGGGCATAGTTTTGCCCAAAGCAAGTATCTCGAATACTACTATTCAGGGCAGGTCTCCAACCGTTCTCGATCGACTCAACCACAGTCGTGCCACTCCAGTCAGGGTTGAACTGGTAAATGATGACCCGGTCAGTTTTAAGAAATTGTCGAACTTCTTCTACACTCCTTTGGAGGATGTCATGCAGGGTAAGGGATTCTCGAATGTGAAGCGCCATTGTGGCGAGAATCTGACTACACTTCAACTGCTCTAATAAGCCTGACGGGTTTTTTAATAACTGGCGGTCAAGCTCTGGGTATTGGTCTTCAGATTCCGTGCGTGAGATTTTAAAGTGCTCAATCGATTGTTGTAGCTCCTCCTCCGCGCTATACATCTCGTTCAAGTCCAACGTTTGCAGGAAACTTGTTGGTGAGACCACGCCTAAAAGGTCGCCTTGCTCTCCGTATACTCCAAACCGCTGTACTCTTGCTTGCTGCATTTTCCAGTAGGCAACTAATACTGACTCTGACGATGCAAAGTGCAGAAATGGTGTGCTCATGATCGTTTGGGCTTGTATTTGCGATAAATCTAGCCCTAATGACCAAAGTTGAAGGATATGCCGCTCTAAAATCAACCCTACTGGGTAAGAATTATTCTCTGTCTCATGAGCTGCCGTTAGTACGATACAATCAACCGCATGATCGACCATCTGTTGGGCCAGATCAAGAATGGTTGTTGTTGCAGGCGCGTAAATGGCTGGTGGAGAAACGATTGCGCCTAATTGCTTTGATTTCAATAATTCATCTAACTGTAGGACCTTGCGAATACTCGGTAGGGTCACGATACCAAGCCATTGTCCCTGCTCATCAAGGACTGGAAGATGATGAATCCGATGCTGACGCATTTGCGCAAGGGCAGTCAATGTATTTTGACCCCTCGATTGGGTTAAGGCGATGATGGACCGCGACACCACATCAGAAATTTTTACCGTTGTTAGGTCTTGCCCCGAAACAATAGCCTGTAACGCGTCTCGCTCGGCAAATACTCCTAAGGGCTGTGTCCCGTTTACAATTAAAATGCCACTCGCTCGTGCCTCGCTCATCAAAATGGTATTGAGCGAGAGTTCCAGCCCCGGCAGAACACAACTGCTCTGCGCTTTGCTCATCATCATAATTGTGTCCCTGACAGAAACATCAGGCGACACCGTGAGTGGACGTCGGTCAATGGCAGGGTCCACAGCTATGAGAGGGTTCGATGACTGTTGGGGATACATGGAAGCAATCGTTTTTGAGTGGCAGGTGCTTTTGAATAAGACCTGGAGCACGATTCGCAGAAAAACTGGGAGAGAGAATTAAGCATACCCGACCCTGCTCAAGACCGGGGCAGTTTAACAATTGCCTCTATCCGTATTGACGTAGCAGAACAATGCTATCAGTGAATATATTTCAAGTCATTTTAAAAAATATTACATACTCCCAAGAAGGTATTTTTTAGCACCTGGGTTAAATTTCTCCATGCCGAGTCGGTTGCACTAGAGCTGCAACTGTTTTAACGAACGTCTCTGGTTCTATCGGTTTAGAAATATGTCGTTGAAACCCTGCTGCTATAGCCTGCCGGTAGTTGATGTCTCCGGCATAGGCAGTCAGGGCGATCGCCGGAACCTTACCTCCCTGCTCCGGTGGAAGCGATCGCACCTGTTTCATCAACATATAACCATCCATGTCTGGCATCCCAATATCACTGACCAGCAAATCCGGTTGGGATTCGCTGAGTAAGGTCAGGGCTTCATCAGCGGATGTTGCCGAGATAACTTTTGCGCCCGCTTGTTCTAAAACAAACGTGGCGAACTCTAGCGCATCGGGTTCATTGTCCACGACTAAGATTTGCGTGTCTTGTAAGTTAAAGTCCTCCTCTGAAGGCTGCCTATTCTCCTCTTGAACGGCCTGTGCAGTTATCAGTGGCAACCGTATGGTAAAGGTTGCCCCCTGCCCTTCGCCGGGGCTCTCTACTTGCACCGATCCACCATGGGCCTCCACTAACTGACGCACGATCGCCAACCCCAGTCCCAGCCCCCCAAAGCGGCGTGTAGTTGCTCCATCTGCTTGCCGAAAGTAGTCAAACACATGGGGCAGGAAGCTAGCATGAATGCCAATGCCCCGATCCCTTACCGTAATCAGAGCCTGATTATCCTGATGCTCTAAGCTCACCTCAATCTGGCCGCCTTCTGGTGTGAACTTCACCGCATTAGAGAGGACATTCCAAACCACTTGCTGTAATCGGGTTGCATCGCCTAAAACCAATCCGACGTGAGAGTCTAGCCTTGTCTCTATCTCAATGGACTTGGCCTGGGCTGCCAACTGAACAGTCTCCATCGCGGCTTGAACGGTCGCCACCAAATTAACAGGTGCCACATTCAGGCTGAGCTTGCCACGTAGAATGCGCGAGATATCCAGTAAATCCTCAACCAGTTGGGCTTGCAGCCTGGCATTGCGCTCAATGGCTGCCCAGGCTTTTGCCGTTCTGTTTGCATCCAAAACGCCTTTCCGCAGCATCTGGATCCAACCCAGAATTGGGTTAAGAGGCGATCGCAACTCGTGTGAGAGTACCGCCATAAATTCGTCCTTCATCCGGTTGGATTCCTGGGCCTGCTGGTACAGTTGGGCATTATCAAATGCCAGTGCAGCCCGGTGCCCGAGTTCCTCTGCAACAGCCAAATCTGTTGGAGTATAACGGCGGTTAGAACTTGCGGTTAAGCCCAGGGTTAATGCTCCTAACCTGCGACCATGAGCTGTAAGGGGAACGGTGATGAGCGATCGCGTTTGGCAATCTCGCATGAATTGAAGGTGCTCAGCATTAATAGCAACTATTTGCATCCATGAATCGGTAACGTGAGACATCAGGTTGGCTTTACCCGTGCTCAGAACCTTTGTGATGGGGTGGCTCTCACACTTGTGAGGTGGGGTGTATTGCTGTAGCTGCTCAAACCACTCCTGTTTGGTTGGGTCACCGTGGTACCACGCCGCTCGCTCAATCTGGTTGCTGGGGCTGAGAATATCAAAGAAGCAAAAGTCGGCTAGAAATGGTACAGCCAACTGTGCAATGTTAAATAACGTGATTTTGTAATCGAGAGTCTCCGCTAATACAGCACTCGCCCGGGACAAAAATTGCTCTCGCTCTGCGGCCTGATGCGCTTCGGTTCTATCCCGCAGCATCTTGACTAAACCTTGAAGGTTGCCCGCTTCATCCCGCAGTTGCATCATCAAACCACTGGCAAAAAACCGGCTCCCATCTTTGCGGAGGTGCCAGCGTTCATCCTCTGCATGCCCCTGAGCCAGCGCGGTCTGGAGTTCCTTCTCGGATTGTCTAGTTTCCCTATCCTCTGGGGTAAAGATTATGTAGTTGGGCTGACCGATGATTTCTGCCTCATGATAGCCCAACAACCGTTCGGCTCCAGGGTTCCAACTGGTGATGATACCACTGGCATTAAGGGTAAAGATGGCATAATCCCTTGCGCTCTCGACAATTAAACGAAAGCGGGATTCACTTTCTCGGAGAGCAGATTCCGCTTCCTGGCGTCTGGCTTTGTCTTGTTTGCGCTCGGTAATGTCTCGAAAATAAACACTGAAACCGACCTTACAAGGATAAGCATGAATTTCTAACCACTTCTTCGAAGATTCATCAAATACCTCAAATTGCGTTATTTCTGGTTCTGCGGTGATGCGGCACTGGATTTGTTTTAGAACAGTGGCGATCGCACACGGCTCCATGTCCTGGTAGGTTTTTCCAACCATTTCCTCCGGTTGCAGACCGTTCACTCGCGCGGCTTCCTGATTGGCATAGGTAATCCGCCAATCCTGATCGACACAGACAAAAGCATCCGTAATACTTTCTAGAATTTCAACGGCTCGTCGTGCCGATTCATCAAAAGCTCGGCGGTTTGCTTCCGCGTCTTGACGGGCCGCTTGCTCTCGCTGCAAGGCCACCTCAGCCGCTTGGCGCAGATGAATACTTTGCAGGGCAGCCGCCGTAAAATCTGCGAGGCTGGTCATGAGCCGCACATCTTCCAGATCAAACTGGCGTGATTCGTCATGGGACACGACCCAGATCGTTCCTAAGGGGTTAGTCGCCCCCATTAAGGGAATGGTCAACCCTTCAACAATCGTCGTTTTTGCTTCCTCTAAGTAGGTAAAGTACCGTTCAGGATGGGAGTAAAGTTGAGGCTTCTGGAGATCCAGGCAGGTACCGCAGGGGCTGAAACTCCTTGAGATTGTTCCCCCCTCGTGCTCAGCTAATGCTCCGGCGATCGCACTCCAACAAAACATCTCTTCCCCATCAGGGGTAACTTCTAGCAAGCTCACCCCAGCGCTCCCTACCTGGCATAAGTCTTTCGCCACCGTTACCAGCGTCTTGAGCATGGTTTGGGACTGCTCTGCCAATTGCCGCGCTACGGTATGAAGCGCCTCAGTCTCGGCTTGTAAGTTTGGGGTTCGGCTCGGCCTCTGCGCTAAGGCGGCAGTAATCAGAACATCATTCAAACCCGTAGAGGGCAACATTTCAGACATCCCATTCTCCCTTGGAGAAATCCTGCTGCAACAAACCTTTCTCTGCTTCCCCGGTTGACTTCAGCAATTCTTCCAGTAATTTCATTGCCATCGGGGAGGGTAAGCTATGCCCGTTCTCCCACCGATTCACCGTTTTGAAGGAAACCCCTAATTGTGCAGCAAATTTTTCCTGGGACAGGTTGAGATGCTGCCGGAGGTGACGAATCAAATCTGGAATGGGTAAGGACTTTGTGAAGGACATTGCTAATCGTGATCGCTTGTACCACAGTAGGACACATGGGATAACGCTACCGCCACTCTTAAGGAGGAGCTTAAAAAGGGGCCAGGGAAGACTTTTCCGCTGATGAGCACCACTCGTAGGGTAATGTTCTAGATGTGTGGATGGGGATGGGAAAGGACCACTTCATGCCCCTTTCAGCACATCCCATCGGGTACATCCCACTTTTGCAGATTGAAATCCCAGTTTTGTTAATGTGGCGGGCTTCGCCCGCCACATTAACAAAACTGGGATGCACCCCATCCCATCTACATGTTTGAAACATGACCTACTCGTGGCACATCGTGCGTGTTTTTCACAAAGCCCGTCAATCAGACAGCAATTCTCAGCTTTGAAACCCCGAAAATAGCCCGCCTTCGGCGGGCTATTTTCGGCTTGGATTTCAAAATGAGAATTGCTGTCAGCCAGAGGCTTAAGAAACCCCACCCAGGAAGGTCAGACACTACATAGACCTTCTTAAGAAATAGTTCAGTGCGTAACATCTACATGGTCAGCAACTAGGTACAGGACAAAAATTGAAGGACGTGGAAAAACTCATCGATGAATAACTCCAGATTCAGTAGGATTTGACGCAGGTGGTCGAAACCATAGCGAAAGATACTCTTGGCTT
>NZ_JAMPLB010000139.1:0-5283 GCF_039962325.1 Leptolyngbya sp. PL-A3 | reverse complement strand
GCAACATTTTTGAAATTGGGGGTGATTCTTCGGATTCACCCTATTTTTTGACCTTTCCTGCTGCCGTTTCTGTTGCACAGCTTACGTTTCAGTCTCTCTGTCACCCCTTGAGATAGAGCCTACATCAATCGAACGGAGCGCTTAAACTGCCTACGGGGACGCCTCAATATCTCCCATCAAATCTGCCGCCCCTGGGACATCAAACCTAAATGTCACTATTACGAGCAAACGGCTGATATTGAAGACAACCAGCTTCTATTGTGGACACTAAGACAGATTACAAATCACGGCATTATCCGAGATGCGGTTTCTTGTAAAGTCCGCCAAGCGTACCGTGCCCTGCATGGCACCATCAGCCTCTCTCCCTTTGAAGCTTACAATTGCACAGGCCGCACCTACAACCGCCTCAATGAGGACTACCAAACCCTTCATGCCCTCTGCCGCTTCTTTTTAGACCAGAGTGGTCCAAGCCTTCAACAGGGTGATCGCAGAATGCTGCCATTTCTGGTTGATATGAATCGACTTTTTGAGAGCTTTGTTGCGGCATGGCTTCACGAGCATCGGCATGAAGTTCTAGAACCTCACGGACTGAAGCTCAAAGTTCAAGAAAAAGTACAGCTCTCTGATAACCACGCTCTCCACTTCAATATTGACCTGGTTCTAGCTGACATTGCTACTGGAATGACTCGCTACGTCCTCGACACCAAATACAAAGCACCTAAGTTCCCATCGTCGGGTGATATACAGCAGACGATCGCCTACGCTGAAACTAAAGGAACAACAGAAGCCGTGTTGATCTATCCACAGGATTTAGAACAGCCTCTCAATACACGCCCGAACAGGATCCGGGTTCGGAGTTTGACGTTTGCGATCGCAAATGATCTTGAAATAAGCGGTCGCAGTTTTATTCAATCCTTACTCTGTTGAGGATAAGGCAGCTACTCAGGTTCAGTTCTTACATCTACACAAATATTCAGTATTTTCTATGAAGGCAGCTTATCAACAGGCTTGTTATGTTGTTGATAATACTTATTCCTCCTCCGCGTCATAAACCAGCTTCATAAAGATATTCAAGGTTCTACTGTCATGAACGAGCTACTCGACTTAACCAAGGTTCCCGAAAGCGATCGCATTGCCTTCTATGGAGCACTATTCGCGTTGGCGTTTGCCGATGACTCTATCGACAAAGAAGAAGTCGAGCTAATTTTCAGTGTCATGGAATTAGAGGGAATGTCTGAAGTTGGAAGAAGACAGGTGCAATCATATATCATTGAACCTCCCTCCTTATGGGCATGTTTAAGAGCTTTGAGTATAGCCAACGAACAACTACGCTATAGCCTTATGATTAATCTAGTTGATACGGCTTGGGCAAATGACGAGCTAGATTCTAATGAAGAAGAAGGAATAATTCTAGCCCAACGTGAGCTAAACATCTCATATGAACAATTAGAGGCTATTAAGCAATTTATCCAGAAAGTTCGAGAAATCCGTGTACGTGGTTTAGATGATAATTATGCAGCTGATGCCCTGAAAACAGCCACAGCAGGCCTTACCGCAGTAGGAGTTCCTGTCGCAGCCATTTGGTTTTCCGGTTCAGTCATTGGTTTAAGTGCCGCAGGTATCACATCCGGATTAGCTGGCCTCGGCGCACTCATCGGAATAGGAGGTATGATTCCAGGAATTGGAGTTGCTATCCTTTTAGGTACTGGAATCTTCATGGGTGTCAATGCCTTGCTAGACACGGGGGATAAATCAAAAAAGGCACAGCACCAAGCTGAAAAAGAACGTAAAGCTCAGCTAGTAATTAAAAACATGCAAGGAGCTATTAATCAGCTAGTTGAACAAATTTCTAGTCTCCAAGAGCGAGCTACTAAACTTGAAGCAAGTGCTGCTGAAGCAGAAGCTAATCAAGAAGCTATTAGACTGCTAACCGAGCGGCTCAAGTTTATACAACAGTCCGTTAACAAACGGAAGCAAGCTTATGGAGTAGCTTGATATGCTGTCTGAGAAATTCATTGTAGAGCTTGGTATTGCTTTGCAAGCTCAAAATCATCTCCTCCGAAAGCTTGCAAGTGCTACCTCTGAAATTGGCTCAAAATTGACGAATATTGAGCAGAAGTTATCTGACACAGGTGTGGCATCAGAACAGCTTCAAGCACTTGAAAAACTGATGAGCGATCTAGAGGCCTCTCAGGACTGGCTTGAAGTAGAGGATTTTGAGAACTTCAATGTAGATCAGATTCTAGGGCTATACAAACAGCGGCAAAAACATATTTCTGTCGAACTAATCAAGATTGGTTTCAACGATTGGGAGAGCTTTGTTAGACAATGCCAAGCCTATACCCTATCGCAGGGAATCGATCCCTTGGCTCCTTACGAAGCACTTTTAACAGAGGCAGATTTTGAAGTACTTAAAGAAGAATCTTTCAATGCTCAGTTTAGATGGGATAAATGGGATTATATTTTTGTCGGTGCTAGTGGTATTCTGGCAAGTTTAACAGACTACTTTCTCGTCAAAATACCTACGACCCTAACAACAGGTCAATATGCTGGGCAAACGAGTAGCCCCATTACAGAATGGATAAAGAAGTACGATACTACTCGCGGTGATGATTGGTTTGCAAGCTGGGCACAGAACCTTGCTGAAACATGTAAAGTTCCTTATGATTCGATGAGCTACGTTGATGCAGACAGCATTAAACGTATTACTGGAATATTTCCTAAATCCCATCGGCTCCAATCTTTAGGCCATGATCCGGTACTTGGATTCATCTTTGGGGTACTGGACATTATGCGAGGGACAATAACTGGTTTTTCCTATGACAGGCTGACCCACAGTCATACATGGTTGCAAGGTGCTGTTTGGTCAAACCTTGAACCTATCAACCTCATAGAAGCAATTCTCCGGCAGATTGGACACCTCATCTCTGATGTAGCCACCCCGATGGGTCTACCTGCTCCTTTCATGACATTAATTCAAGGAATTAATGTGGGTAGTTTCGGGAAGGGGAGGCATACTATCGGAGAACTTGCTCGATGGATGTATCTTAATGGATACGATTTCAGACATTTTTTAGTTTCTGGAATAACACCAGCCGTTATCGAAATTTTTCTACGTGCTTACATCATGTTGAGACATTACGCCGAACATGGTGAACAGAGAGTTAATCTTACCTCACACCCAAAATATCGAACTATGCTGTTGCTAGCACATGGTATTGCAACAGCAGGAAATGCCGGTAAAATTACCTTAATGCAAGGAAACCCATTAGCCATTAATTATGCTGAGTGGATGGCATTTATCCGCTATCTCATGCCCAGCATGAAGTACTGGCTTTTTGACCAATATCAATTAAAGATTGAGCATTTAGAGAATATTAATACCAACGAGTGGGAACAGCTCTTGAAAAGTAGCGATGACATATTGGCAGCCGTTACAGCACTTGACTATCCAACAGTAACATTAGGCAAGCTTTGAAAATACGGCTCAAAATCAAGCCTTTGCAGCCATGCCACAGTAACAACTCTGGAACAAATTACTCCTTCTCCTCATCCTCCAGCAAAATCGTATTCAATAAATTTAACTCCGACGATGCCATAAAGTACCGATCGCCAAACACAGTTTCCAACTGAGCAGCAGTACGCCTGCCCGCCACCGCCACCCAGGGAAAGGACTGATATTGAGCAATTACTGGCAGCACCACCCCTTGAGCAGTCAGCGATCGCCCCAGTGCATCGCGCCACGCATCTGGCTCCTCAAGAATTTGCTGGCGCTCCATACCATCGCTATCCTCACTATTTCTCCAAAAGTGTGGATAATCCAAGGGCAGCCCGATTGTTACCTGCTCGGTTTGAACCGTCTGAAGGGTTGCATACTCCTGATTTGCAGCTTCTTTCTCGCGAACCAGGAGCTTATGCAATTCTTTAGCTGGCCGCCGTAGCTTGGGGGGAAATGTCTTGTCTTCTGAGATTTGGCGCAACAGCCCCAGGAGATGCCCACTACTAAATCGCACATCAGATCTCCACCCTTCAAAGTTAAAGCGCTCCTCACTCTGACGATCGCCCCAATCCTCCATCCAAAATGGCCCAAGACAACTTAACCCTTTTGGTACCACCAGGGCATCATTCTCCAGCGACGGCAGTAGGGAACTTGAGCTACGAGATACCGATTTCACCAGAGCTTCTAAAGTTGAATAGTCAGCATAGGATTTAGCATCTCTATCTTGTGCCTGTCCTTTTAGATTAAATTGGGAAAACAATTGGCTCGCTAGCTGTGCAGCCTTGGCTACACAAGCTTTGTTTTCTGTGGAATGATCATCACAGATAAAAACTTTTGCTTCCTGCAAAAAATCTCGAACGTCATCTGACATCAAGCTCAAAAGCTCTTCATCGCCTACAAACCCTACAGGTACAAAGGCAATCCGCTGCCGCTTGAGTCCCGCATCCCCTTTGATGCGGGTGTGGATGGTGGCACGCAGCATCACCAGCAGCGTCAATAGGTCACTGGATTGCCGTAACCACAAACGCTCGCGATCGCTCTCCTCATCCATCACCACAAAATCATTAATCAGCATCACAAGCTGACGGGCTGTATCATCTCCTGATTTCTGCGCCCCTGTAAGTGGATCGCGGTAAGACCCACGCCCCCGGTATATCAGCTGAGCTACTTCCATCAGTGCCGCCTCAACGTTAAAGCGCGGCATCGAAGCAATAATCCAATCCGTTTTTGGAAATGAAACCCCCCGTGCCCCCGATGAGGTCATCAGAAAAACTCGCACCTCATCACGTCGAGGTTCTTGAACCAGATCAATCCGCCGCTGTTCAGGAACACTTTGGTCAAGAACTTCAACCTGGTCCCTTGATAGTAGGGCATCTTCTCCACCCACGAGTTTCTCTCGAAGCTGACGCAGAAACGCTTTATCCTGGGCAAAAAAGATAATCTGCACTGCATCATGCTCTAAACCCCGTTGAATCTCAGCATAGGCATTATTCAGTAGCTCATCTTCTGACTGACTGCGTATTGCCTGACGCACCCCTTGCTTTTTACCTTCTGAGGTCAACCCTGGGGTGATGGGCGATAGGCGGATACTGTAATCAATATCAAGCTTTGATGCCGGATAGCTATTGGTCATCACATGCAGGGTTGGATGCTTTTTAGGCCCCACTTTTGTATAGAGCCCATTTGATATCTTAAGAAGGGGCTGAAAGCCTCTTCAGCATTAGCCGGATGAAGCAAAGATCGATTTGGGCTTTGGCGTGAGATAAAGTACGCTCAAAGTTCTT
>NZ_JAMPLB010000138.1:0-6054 GCF_039962325.1 Leptolyngbya sp. PL-A3 | reverse complement strand
TTAATCATCTCCTCCATTTACGCTTAGCCTGGGTCAACCAGTGCTTCGATCCTCTATTTGCAGACCAAGCATTAGCCCCAAAACTCTACTCCCCCAACCAGTAGATGCGCCCGATACAAAGCCTGTCTGGAAAATTTGTCGAGCATCTTGTGCCTATCCAGGAGTATTTCCTGCACACCTGCTTACTAATCAGAGATCGAAGATCATTTGAACTAAATCCGCTGCACTTCCCACCCTGCTAACACGAGGGTGGGAGGTGCAGCGGATTTAGTTCAAATCTATATCAAAGAAATGGTAGAGGACGTTCTTGTAATACAGCACAAACTCCTGGACAAACAGAGGATAATTCCTCTTTAACTTAGTGTACAGGAATATAAAGCGATGCTATTTTGACATCACTGTCATTTGGACTGATGCATCCATTGTGCAATTAACTGAGGTGGGAGGCGATCGCCATAGCGCCACAACAGGTCTACTTCTGCCAATCGCCGACAGACCAGAATAGACGGTTGACGATGGGATCGCCCTTGAACCGCAAACCAATGCCCAACCGTACTTCGGCTTGTCTCGGTTAGACGGGCAAGTTCGGTGTAGCTGACCTCCCAGCGCGCCAGAAATTTCTGAGGTGCGATGGGAGCACAAATCTCTTGATAGAGATCAAACAGGTTCCAGTGTCGTTTTGACGGGTAATGCGGCATGGTAATTTTCAAAGTAGTGATAGCCTCAGCACTCCTTGCTAAAGCAATCGAGCGCGAGTTTTGATGATTTGCGAAATGAGATGCTTTTCGGCGCGCTCGTTCTGTCACCATTCGCTGCGCTGCAAATGAGCATTCTGAGGGAGTTAGGTAGAAAAAACTTTTGGGATAAGGCGAGATATCCAAGGATTGGTCGATCTGCCCCAACCTAGGGGCATTATAGAGGCTCCTTCACTCGAATCCCTTTGGCCTTATCGATCGCCAGCATCCCGCCTCGTACCAGTTCTTTTAAAAGCGCCAGCAGTTCATCCTCTTTGAAGTACTTGAGCTTTCCCTCGACGCGGCAGCGGAAATTTTTGCGAATTGACTGTGGGGTAAACCATCCATCTTCGGCAAACTGTTGTCCGGTACCCGTGAGCCATTCCATCAACTTGGTTGATTGCTCAGTGGTTTCGGGCAAGAGAATCATCTCCTCCTCGACAAGGGTGTTTGTCTGAGTGGGATGTTCAATTGGAGCCGGTTTCTCCATGGTGGGAATGAGATACCAACCTTTTTCCCAGGACAGATACGCACACGTTCGTCGGGGAGTACGGTTGAGAATTTCGGGTGGTGGCATCTGAGGCAAGTTGTTATAGCTTTTCTGAATCGCTTCAAAGTGATCCATGCTCTCAGGCTTCTCCAGGGTGACTAAATCAAAGGCGCTGCGATTACCACCCGATAAGCCCAAATCTCCCACCTGCGGCGACTGGGTGATGACCCATAGCGTACGGCCGTAGGTCTCCCCGGTTGAGCTTTCCACCTTCAGCAAGGGTTTCAGGTGTTCTTTGTACCATTTCTCCTGCGTGGCTTCGAGTTTGATCGTTTCATCCACAATCAATAGTGTTTTGCCTCGAGGTTGCGATCGCCACTCCTCCACAAATTGGATCAGAGATTGGGTTACATACTCATCATCTTTGGCATACATCTCGGTGGCCTTTTCCCAGAGGCGATCTACACCATGCCAGTAGCCTGATTCCTGGTGATCGGGTTTCGGGTTGATCACCCACACTGTTAAATCTGGATGAGCCACTTTAGCCCAGCGCCAGCCGTGGGCCACAACAATCCCTTTTCCGACCCGTGGCTTGGCGGTGACAATTGTGGGGCGCAGTCGTTCTCCCAACTTACAGGCCACATTGGCAAACTGGTAATTCAAGATCGGGTTTTCACTCTGGGTTTCAGCAAGAGTCACCTGAGGCAGGGGGATAACATTCTCGGAAGTTGAAGCAGGGGAAGCTTGAACACTCTCAGCCACTTCCTGGGGTGTTGGTGGGGGCTGGATTACTGGTTCAGGGGCGATCGCCTCTTGGTCAGGCGCGATTGCTTCTTGGGCAGGGGGAAGCGCCTGGGGCTGCGCTTTGAGGGCGGTATAAATCATCCGCTCCTCAGCAGGGAGCCACGGGCTTAAATCGGCTCCTCCAGCCTCGATCGCCTCGATTGCCTGAGTGCCTTTTTTGGCTTTATTAGACATTAGTTGAGCGGCCATCAGTCCGATAGCGGCAGCCCCGAGCCACCCGGATACCGAAAATAGCAGAAACCCAAGGGTGATCGCTCCAATGACTTCCAGTGTGCAGGTGTCATAGTGTTCAGAGATCTGGGCGATCGCCTGTGCCCGGTATAGTTCATCGGGGTCAATGGTTCCATCCTGAATCCCGGCTTCTAGCTTTTGTAGTTCATCAGCTTGCCACATCATTAATCCACCCGGTAACTCGTTTCGACAGTTTGGGAGTGACGCTCAGCGCGGCCCAGGTAAGCCTTCATCTGCTTGATCCACTAGTAGGCGTGATAGATCGTTTCAACCGCAAATAGGGTAATCAGCACAAATAGCAGGTTGATCCAATTGATATCGCTAAAGGAGCCAGCTTGCAGAAACAGCCATACCCCATCGACACCCCCCTCCAGGGGTGGGTACTGGAACATACACAAAAGCAAATCAGCGGCATAAACGCCTGTTCGAATGCGGTTGGCGATTCGATACCAGCGGGTTGGGGTGTTGTTATGGTGCCTTTTTAGTTCCCGAATGACCGGTAGGTCAGAGGAGAAGATGGGGAGCACAATGTGGTTTTCCATATTGTGAATCAGGTTACGAATGGTCTGCATGTCCTTTTTGAGAATTTCAGGAAGTAGTTCAAAGATTTGAAAGACAATCCAGATGAACATTCCAATGAAGGTGGTAATTAAAGCGCCAATGCCTGTTTCAAAGAACCATCCCCAATTGGTTGAAGCGGTTATCACTCGAACAAAATCAACATAGGGATTGATATTCAAATAAATGGCAAAACCTGCAACAACAGCCAAACCAAACATCAGGATGTTGAGCATGATCTTTCGACGCTGATGAGCCGATAGTTCACCTGTGCCCATATCATCATTTTTCTTAAGCAAATAACTGGCTAAAAAGCATCCAAATCCAATCAGTAACAACCACATCATCATGATGAATCCTCCACGATTACAGGTAACATTTGGGCGTGTACAGTGTTCAACGCGTAACAAGTAACGTGTACATGGGCGATCGCGTGTAACGATTAAGTACAAACGGTTACAGGCGATCGTTACCGTGTTACGGGTTTAACCGTCGGCTTGTACATCCCCATTTTTGGGAGCCTGTTGAATTAGGTCTTGAACGTTACCTTGATACACGGCAATATCAGAAACAACACCATTGGTAATGACGCCGGTTGTGCCAAATTGATAATCACAAACAACGGTTCCATCGACTAAGGGAATGCCTGTTCCAAGTTGTGTGACGGGTTGATTAGGAACCAAAACAGACTGTTGAGAACCGGTTGGAGTATAGACTTGAAAACAGTTCCGCAGAAAGCGGTCTGCGGCCAGCTCGGAGCGTTCTAATAAGGCTGCTTCCTGGATGCGTGATTGGACTAAGCCACGTTCGCTTTGTTGGCGTAAATCTTTGAGTTGACTGCTGAATTGTTGGCGGTCTTGAAGTTGATCAAAACCCCCGTTCATCAGGAATGCAATGCCAAGAATGGCACTTCCTAAAATGATGAGAGGGTTCTCTTTGATGTACTCGGAAATAGGATTAGGTTGCATGGTTTTGTTTCCGTTTTTTGTGGAGTTCTTTGATGGGTTGGATGGCTGGATTGTTGAAAAATAGTGTTTCTGGCTCCTAGTGAAGGGGGTTAACCAGCCGGGCGTTTATGGCTTTGTACGAGGCGAAGGGGACGTGCTATTTCCTGACCAACAGTGGATTGGATCTGCCGTTTTCAGGAGACTGAGGCATAGGGTGCGGGCGGCCCTGAGAACCCAGTATGTGGAGGAAAACACAGCTCAGCAATCCTAAGAGAAGGGCGATCGCGCCCCATCTCAGGCAGATTGCTGTTGGGGTGGATCGGGAGGAATGGAGAGTAAGCCCAGCTTTTTTGCCAGCTCTACCCGTGCGGCTTCTGTGGCCTGCATCATACTGCCGATTTCTGCGATCGCAAGCTCAGTTCCTAAGCGAGAGCCTTTTTGGGCCGCATTTTGCTTGAGGGCATCCTCCAACGTCTGGTCGTTGCTCACGAACTGCTGGAGGGTGGTGTTGAGGCTAGAGATGGCCTCTGTCAGGCGTTGTGTAGAGTCGATCACAGTGAGATGGAGGGGCTGGATGCTTGGAACCATCAGGGCGGTATTAGACTCCTGCACGGTAATAGATGCAGTTTTTGGGCCTTCAGGATGCTGCGGGCTGGATGCTTCAGAGGCTTGGTAGGCCGCAACTAAATCTGGGTTTTGCTCCCAGAGTTGGGCTTTCCAGGCTTCAAAGGGCAACCCAGAAGTTCTATAACCACCCATTAACTCGATGCAGAGGAGTGTATAGCGCTCATCCGGCAGCTTTAGATCGGTTTCTGCAAACCAGGGACAGGCATCCTTGACTTTCTGGAACCATTGCTGAACCGACTTTCGGGATACCCCATAGTATTCGGCGATCGCTTTTGTGAATTGTGGCTCAGTGGGTTGCCAGAGGGGAGGATGGGCATTCGCACCACCTTCGTAGGAAGTGGCAGAAGGCGTGGTAGGAAGTTCGCTCAGGGGTTCCAGGGCGGGTGGCATCTCGGTTTCCTGCGAATGGGCGATCGGGTCTGCGATCGGCTCAAAAG
This sequence comes from Leptolyngbya sp. PL-A3, assembly GCF_039962325.1. Classification (NCBI taxonomy): domain Bacteria; kingdom Bacillati; phylum Cyanobacteriota; class Cyanophyceae; order Leptolyngbyales; family Leptolyngbyaceae; genus Leptolyngbya; species Leptolyngbya sp. PL-A3. The sequence continues at coordinate 1,226 of NZ_JAMPLB010000138.1, read as the reverse complement.
CCGATATATCAAAGTTTTCAGTCATTTTCTGTAGTCTCTAGAAAGAACTTGTTGCGAAGTGGGTTAATTCATCCCCCAGTTCTTACGAAGCATGGTAGCATGATTGCATCAGAATGCACCAAAATGCACCACAACTAAGATAAGAGGTTAGAGTATGCTTATGGCAGAACCAGTTGGGCATGACGTGGTGGATCGCATCAGCATTGATATTGAAGGGCTTCGAGAGCCTTTAGAGGCTGTTGCTGCTCAGGAAGAGCGAAATCTGAACCAGATGATTCGTTTCCTTCTGAAAGAAGGTCTTGCCAAGATTTCAATGCGTCCAAACCGAAACTTAAAGACCTTAAAACCAGGCTTGATCGAAGAATTAGATACTACTGAGCTTGCAGCATTAGCAACAGAGATTGTGGCTGAACTAGAAAGACGAGCTCAAGCATCTAAAACTGAATAGACATAAAGCCTGCCTGAGAAGTAATTCAGTCTTTAGCAGAACAGCCTTAGCCACTGAAATTCATAATCAAAGGCTCTTCCCTTCACTAGCCAGTAATTAATGCAGCCGTAGCCAGTTCCAAGCCTGGTTGAAAGATGCAGAGGAAGGCAAAACTGAAAAAGCGATCGCCCACTTTCCACAGCAGCGATCGCCTTCTCTACATCCTTTAAGGACTTCATCCTATGATACCAAGAGATTCTTGGCGCGGCAGATCGCTTGCGCCCGATCAGCTTTTTAGTGCTGGCTTTCGTGACGGAATGAACCGTCGCATTCCACATTTCCAATTTTAAGGCAATATCCATTACTTGAAAGGGTATGCCGAAGGCTACTGCTCCATTGCAGACGGCTCGACAATGACGGCCTTCTACCGGAGTTCCAGCCTGGATTCTGCCCTTGAAGCCATTAAAACATGGGAGCAAGACCAGGCTCGCTTGGGGTTGGGCAGTGTTGCACTCAGCTACCGCACTGGGTACTGGGTTGTACTGGTGTCTCAAGACTTACAGGATGCAGCCTTACCCTTCTAATCACCTCTAAATCTGAGGGCGATCGCTTCTTGTGATTTCAAAAGGGGCGATCGCCCTGCTTCGCCTCATCAACTATTGGAACCCACCCTTGTTGTGGGTTGCTTTCTCATGCAAGTTTTTCATTCCTCCTTACAGCAGGCTTTCTCGGATGAAGCCAATGAACTGCTGGTTCTGGGAAATTCACTCGTCTTAAACCTTGAATCTTTCCCAGAACT
>NZ_JAMPLB010000137.1:0-6360 GCF_039962325.1 Leptolyngbya sp. PL-A3 | reverse complement strand
AAAAACAAGCCAGGGGTGATCATGCTATCGGTACAAAATCTCAGCGTTACATTTACGATGTATGACCAGGGATTGACCCAAAAGCAATTGACGGTCATTACAGAATTGGATTTAGAGGTTCGTGCAGGGGAAGTCGTTGCCATTGTAGGGGCAAGTGGGTCTGGCAAAAGCTTGTTAGCCCATGCGGTGTTGGGGCTTTTACCAGACAATGCCCACGTGAGTGGGGCAATCGCCTTCAAGGGTGAACCGCTGACCCCTCAACGCTGCCAATCCTTGCGAGGTAAAGAGATGGCGTTAATTCCTCAATCGATTGGCTATCTTGATCCGCTGATGCAGGTCGGTCAACAGGTCAGGCGAGTGGCACAACTGGGTGGTTTGTCCAAACGACAGGCTACACAAACAGTCGATCGTACCTTCTGCCGCTATGATCTGCATCCCAACGTTCAGCAATACTATCCGTTTCAGATTTCTGGCGGCATGGCTCGTCGCGTTCTTGTGTCCACAGCCGTTGTGAGCCAGGCCGCTCTGGTCATTGCAGATGAGCCCACGCCTGGTCTTCATCCCGATGTGGTGAAAGAAACCCTGAATCACCTACGCGAGCTGGCAGACGAAGGCAAAGGGGTCATTCTCATTACTCATGACATTGAGGCGGCTCTTCAGGTAGCTCATAAAGTGGCCGTCTTCTACGCTGGTACGACGGTTGAAATTGCAAACGTCAGAGATTTCTTTGAGGGTAAAATTCGCCATCCCTACACCCAGGCCCTATGGCGATCGCTTCCCCAAAACGATTTCATTCCGGTACCCGGTAGCCAGCCCAGTCCGGACGCATTGCCCGTCGGTTGTTTATTTAGCGATCGCTGCCCCTGGGTAACAGAAGCTTGTTGTGCGGCACGCCCTCGGTTTCGTATCGTTCGGGGCGCGCCTGTACGCTGTATTCACGCGGAGAATCACCATGCTAATTGGTAAAGAACTTTCCTATCGCTATAATCCCAAGCATGAGTGGATTTTGCGTGATCTTAGTGTGGCGATCGCTCCTGGTAAAGTCGTGGGGTTAATGGGGCCATCAGGATTTGGCAAAACAACCCTGGGAAAACTTTTAGCGGGCTACCTGAAACCCACCAAGGGCAGTGTGACGATTAACCATCAACCCTTCCCCTTGCGGGGCTACTCCCCTGTGCAGTTAATCTTTCAAAACCCAGAGTTAACCGTTAATCCCCGATGGCGTATTCGTAGAATCTTACAAGAGGGACATAACCCATCGCCTGATTTCATGGAGGCTTTGGGCATTCATAAAGACTGGCTAAATCGCTATCCCCATGAACTCAGTGGAGGAGAACTGCAACGCATTGCTGTGGCTCGCGTTCTTAATTCCTCAACCCGCTATCTCATCGCGGATGAAGTGACAGCGATGCTGGATGCCAACACTCAAGCGTTAATCTGGCAAGCAGTGCTCCATTATGCCCGCACCTACGAAGTTGGGCTGCTCGTCATCAGCCACGAACAGATGTTATTGAATCGGTTGTGCGACCACATTCTTGATCTAACGCAAAAAACAACCCATGATAGGGTTGCATCAGGAGTACGGCCAAATTGAAGCATTTGCCACGCTTCAACAAGTTCTATTTGTTATTCTCCTCACCCATTGTCCTCAAATGCACTTCAGTCACCATCTACTTAAATACATTTTTGGTATAGCGTCGAAAACCGGGTTGCTCTTAATCCATCCAAATAATGGACTCACTTCTTCCCATGTCACTTCAGTGTGAATATATGCTGGAGCTCATAGGATATGCGCTAAATATTAGAAGAATAAAACATCTGCAGATTTTAGATAGAGATAACGGCCCTTATGGATATGTAAATATCAGCACTCGCTGAACAGTCGATTCTCAGGCAACTCGTAAACGCTCAACATCCTTCATCGGTGGTGCACCAAACATGCGGGAGTATTCGCGACTGAACTGCGAAGGACTCTCATAACCCACCTGATACGCCGCATGGGTAGCATCTGCATTCTCAGCCAGCATCAGACGACGGGCTTCCAATAACCTCAACTGCTTTTGATATTGCAACGGACTCATCGAGGTCACGGCCTTGAAGTGCCGATGGAATGATGCAGAAGACATCCTCGCTTGCTTTGCCAAATCCTCCATGCGCAACGTTTTTGTAAACTCACTTTTGATCTGTTTAATCACCGCTGCAATTCGCTGCATATGGCTGCCAGCCGTCGCAATCTGCCAAACCGCTTCGCTCTGCTCACCCATCAAAAGACGATAGTAGATTTCGCGAATCATCATCGGTGCCAGAAATTGGATATCCTGGGGCCTGTCCAGAAGCCGGGTGAGTCGTGTAGCACACTCAATCAACGAGGCATCAGCATCGCTTACGAACAAGCCTCTAACCGAACCTTCTGTTTGATCTGGGCTGCGCCCGATTTGGTCGATGATATCCCAAAGCCCAGTTGCATCCAGGTTCAGCTTGAAGCAGAGATACGGCTGATTCGGTGTCGCCTCGACAATGGTTCCATTAAGCGGCAAATCCACTGTGACCACAAGATATTGAGCCGCCCCGTAGCGATAGGTCTCCTGGCCCAGTAAGGTTTCCTTTTGCCCCTGAACAATAATACAAAGCGTCGGTTCATACACCGCGCGGAGGACGGTAGGAGCAGATTCCCGGATGAATTCCAACGGAGCGATCGCCGTTGAATGAGTACCATTCCCCCTGCCATCAGTGTGGCGGTTCACGAGTTCCGCTAGTTCTTGACACGCATCAATCATCGTCTTCTTTAAGAATTCATCTGCCATACCGGCTCCTCATAAACGCTTAGTGCAGGAGTATGAGACATCCCTCTGAATCGTTTTGCTGCGCCTATTATAGAGGATTTTTTTGAGTACCATCCTGCCGCTTGAGAAAATCAGGCAATAACCTGCAAAGTTTATGTATTTAGAACCTTTTGCCCAAAGCCTATGATAAACCCATGCCAGAAAGGCAATGAAAGGATAAGGCAATAAAGGAGATCGACCAATGACTCAGAAAACATGGTTCATTACAGGTGCTTCCCGTGGAATTGGAGCCGAAATCGCAAAAGCCGTTTTGGCCGCAGGAGACCAGTTAATTGCAACAGCCCGCAAAAAGTCCGATCTGGAGCAATTTGAGTCGAACCCCAATGCGCTGACCCTGAGCCTGGATATTACGGATGAGGCTCAAGTGCAGGCGGCAGTGGCAGCAGGACTGGAACGCTTTGAGCAGATCGATGTGTTAGTCAACAACGCAGGATTTGGGATACTGGGCGGCATCGAAGAAACCAGTGCCCAAGAGGTTGAGCGCGTCTATCGCACCAATGTCTTCGGGCTGTTGAATGTGACCCGAGCCGTCTTGCCCAGTATGCGTCAGCGCCGCTCTGGACACATTATTAACCTATCGTCGATCGGGGGCTATCGCTCCACGCCAGGGTGGGGCATCTACTCCTCAACTAAGTTTGCCGTTGAAGGGATTACTGAAGCACTGCACGATGAGTTAGCACCGCTGGGTATTCATGCAACGGTGGTCGAGCCGGGCTACTTCCGCACCAATTTTCTCGATGGTAGCTCGCTCCAACGCACTGCCCTGGAAATTTCCGATTACGCCGAGACGGTCGGTAAGGTTCGTAAAATCGCATCCCAACTGAGCTATCAACAACCGGGAGATCCGGTCAAGCTCGCCCAGGCGATGCTGCAACTGGCAAATGCAGAGACTCCTCCTCTCCGGTTGCCACTTGGTACAGATACTCTTCAAGCGATTGCCCAGAAGAACGCTTATGTGGAGCAAGAAACGGCACAATGGCGCACTCTGTCTCAATCGACTGACTACCAATAGGATAGGCAGCCAAGTTTACAAACCTAGCAACCCCTTTATCTACTTCATTTATAGGTGGTAAACAATGAGTTCTGAAGCGAGTCAAAGCAACGTTACTATCGTTGGACAACGCGAGAACCTCGATTGGTTTGATACCATGCTCGATGAGCAGATGGTTATCCGCGTCCATAGCAAAGATGTCGATGGGGCTTTCACAATTATTGAAGTGGATGCTCCACCGTTCTCGGGTCCACCGCTCCACTATCACAAAGATAGGGAAGAGATCTTTGAAGTCCTGGAAGGCAGATTTCGCTTTTACTCTGGGGGCGAAGAGTTTGAGGTCGGACCCGGCACCTCGGTTGTTGTGCCCCGTAACACGGTGCATAGTTGGGTGAATCTTGGCCCTGGCAGGGCTCGGTTGCTCGGAACCTTCGTCCCCGGTGGCATCGACGAATTCTTCCCCCAAATCGGTCAAACGCCGCCCGCAGGTTGGACGGATCTGGCACGCCAGCACGACACTTGGATCGTTGGAGCGCCCCTCTCCGTTTAATCACCCCAAGGTGGAGATTGAGAGTTTCGGGGATTTTGGATGAGAAGTTTTCTGAGAATTGGCAATATTTAAGCGTTCTTACTCACAGAATCAGCTAAAATCCCGTTACTTGAAATTTTAAGCAACGGGATTTTTACGTTCAGAAACTAATGCAACTAGCTTGAAGCACTAGGTTCAGCAACATAGCGGAAATCAGGTTCTGAGTTCCAGGGCCCGCGCTGATCTTCTTTGCCATTTGAAGACAGATTGTAGTATATATCTACTGTTTCATCAGGCTGAATATTACCAAAGAATGGATCGTCAAGTTTTCCTAACGAATCCAAGGCTTTCATAAACATCTTTGTGTGAGAGATTTCACGAGTGAGAAGATGCACTAAGGTCTGCTTCGTGCCTTCGTCTGAAGCCAGTTTAATCAAAGATTCATAAGTCTGCCGTGCGCCAGCCTCGGCTGCAATATTTGCTCTCAAGTCACGCACAACATCGCCGCCTTCATTGATGTAGCTAGCTGTCCAGGCACTTCCCTGGCTGTCGAGGAAGTGAGGTCCCATTCCGCGCACTGCAAATAAGCTGCTTTTGAAAGCTTCTGTTTGATCAACATTTTTGGTATGGCCTTCGATCAATTTACCCACCATTTCTAGGTGACCAAACTCTTCGATCGCAATATCTTGCAACATATCGCGAATGCCAGCATTTTCAACATGGAATGACTGCACCCAATATTGAAGGGCTGCAGTAAGCTCACCAGTTGCGCCGCCAAATTGCTCTAAAAGCAGTTGAGCAAAACGTGGATCTGATTCTTGAATGTTGACTGAATGAATCGTTTCTTTTTTATGAAAAAACACGCCATGCTCCTTATATTCTGCATCGTTCGCCTTTGTAGTGAATTAAGACTTACTCTATGAATCTAGGAAGCCTGAAAAAACAAATGATGCAATTGGTCTAATCGTAGACTGATCAGCTTAACCATCTCATGCTCCTACCGAGGTAGTTACCCTCAATGTCATCCCATCGAAAGCGTGACCTTAATACAGACAAGACAGGTGCGATCGCGTGTGGGTGTGCGGGAGCGCAGATCCCAAATCAGGAGAAAAATTCCTGCACCTCGTTCATTCATGCCTAGATAATATAGGGGAAGCGATAGTGATTCAGGGCTTTACGAGTAAGAGATGACAAGATCTGCAATTGAACTAGCCCAGCATCCTGTGCCCGTTCTAACCCAACTTGAATTGTTTGCTTCTTATGCTTCTCCCTCTGATGAGTGATGGCATCACACCGTTTAATTTGTTCCCTTAAAGCGGGCAATTGAGGTGGGTAGGCGAACCCTCTCACAAAAACCCGTCCGCCTTCAGAACCGTGCCTAAGAGTTTCCCCTCACACACACACCCTCTCCTGTCTAAATTCCCACGCCAAGAGTGAATAGGACAGTGCCCCCTCCCATCCCATTCGGTCTTTTGATGGTGACAACGTCACAGCTATCTATCTTAAAAAGTTGTCATTTATCGAGTTTCTAAGATACCTTAGGTCTAACAGGCTAGATCCAGACAAAAGGCAAAGCCGATATGGTTTATTGGTTTGATGAGTCAGAAGGATTTTTCCAGGCTTCAGAGCGTGCAGCCAATCCAGTCTTTTATCGTACATACTGCTCCCTAGCAGAGGTGCAGGAACGTATACGATTAGCTCTTGCAGAATGCCAGCTTGCACGTGCAAAAAAATTGAGAAAACTGGCCAAGCTTCTCGTCTGTGTTCTAAATCTTTTAAGTGAGCCTCTATTAAACAAAAATACTTTAAGTACAGAGCGGCAGAAAAAATCTAGAGGTGGATGGTACAAGCAAATGCTGGCATCACGAGTGTCAGTAGCAATGCTGGATTAACTTTTGGGAGGTCTTGTTTTGAAACGTTCAGCAGAGTCTCAAACAAATTCCCAAAAGAATCCAGGAGAAATTTATGGCAATGTTTCCCCACGAGAAGAGCTTGTT
>NZ_JAMPLB010000136.1:0-6398 GCF_039962325.1 Leptolyngbya sp. PL-A3 | reverse complement strand
ATCATCCCTGGCTCATGGCGCAATTCGAACATCACATCCCGCGCTTCACCATGCAGGGCTTTCCATTCCTGCACTCGTCGTTGCAGGGTTCGCAGTACCTGAGGGTATTGTCCAGGATAGCGCTCTTGCAGATACTCGAATAGGGTCATGGGCGTTAGCCCTGGCTCCCGTTCTAGCATCGGTTTCAATTCGCTTTCCCAGACCTCGGCCAGGGGATCATGCCCCGTACGGCGAGGGCGCTCTTGCCCTCGCTTGGGCTGATGGGTGCCAGCCTCAATGCGTTGGCCAGTCCGTTCTGAAAATTCGGCAATGGTAGCTGAATCTACCTGAGTCAACCCCAGTTCTCGTGCATTCATGTACACTCGTATTTGAAAACTTTCAATTGTTTTGCCAGACATTGTTCGGGTCTCCACTTCGCATGCGGGACTTTTGAACAATGTCTTTTTTTGTCGTTGATTTTGTCTGATACCTAAGTGTCAATTGGCGATCTCACAGGTGGCCGTCAAATCCGCCTACTGCACTGTCGTCTCCTGACAAGAGCATTGTCACCTGACAGCTTCTGAACCTACACGAATGAGAGTACCGCTGCGGTAGGAGGGGAACAGCGTGTAGCTGTTAGGCCCCAGATCGCTACCCGCAGGAAGGCTAGGTGCATTTACCGATAGGCTTGTAAGGGCATAAGGCGAGATAGGAACAACAGCCGGCCCTAAGGCATCAGCCTGTGCCAGGGGACCGTTCAGGCTGGGATTAATCTCTACCACTTCATTTTGGGCAGTGCCTTGGCGGGCAAAAATAGCAAAGCTGTTATCGACTGGGCGAGACCATCCCCATACTCCATCGGCAAACACCAGAGCCGTGCCCCAGGTTAAGCGGGTAGCCTGGGTCGTTAGCGCAGAAGCTTCATAGGGAATGTCGATTTCATGATTGAGGGTGAGATCAGCACGATAACCCCGGTAGCGTATTTGGCTTAAAAGATTGATATCGCTAGCAGCAGCAGTAGCCGTAAACGCTGTACCTAAGCCTCCAAACGTGGTACGCGGATCGTAAGACCAATTCAACCGATTGATAACCCCCTCATTGTCTAACGTGGTGGAGGTATTGATAGATTGGCGCTGTTGGGTTAAGGACATGGACAGCCCCACAAACATGCGGGATTCAGTTTCTCCCTGAGCATTTTGTCCATAACTCGCAGAAGTATTCAGCATCATTCCTGAGCCCAATGGCTGAGAAATGCCCAAGGCGATGGAATAAGCATCGCTAGGCTGATCGCGTGTAAATTGATAGCGACCACTGATGGTCAGGTGTGTGTTATCAAAAATGGTTTGACTATAAGCTAGGGAGAGATCAAGTCCAGTGGTATTGTTAGGTTCCTCATCCTCAATAGTCATAAAGTTTGGCCCTCTGTATTCAGCCGACAAACGTAAACTGCGGTTGTTGCTGGAGGCTCCTTGAAATAACCAGTCATAGTAGAAACGGGCAGCCACATCTAGACCATAGTCTTGATCCAAGCTAAGGGCTGCATCCCAGCTAAAGTTGCCTATGGTCGTGGCCCAGGTGCCTTCAAGGCCTGCCATTTGAGTAGTAATGTCCCCCTGAAGGTATCCACCCAAAGTTAGGGTATCGGTTACACCTACCCGGTGGGAAAGTGTCAGGGTAGGCAGGTTCCAATCATATTCATCAGGAGCTACGCTAGGGCTGTCGCCTCGGGCAGGAATGCCTAAGCTGTAAGCAAACTGCTGCACTCCTGGGGCTAATAAATCTCCTGAAACCCCCGTGGCAAAGTCCAAACGTTCGACTCGGCCTAGGTCGTCAGTGATGACTAACTGTACTCCATTGATGCCAGCGTTGAGGGAAAGGTTACGAACGTCCTGTGACCCAGCCTCCAAACGCAAGGTTTGCAGCAATTGGCCGTTAAGAAACACCTCAACGCTGGAAGGTCGTTCTAAAAAAAACTCGAAGCGGCTAATAGGACGAGTTACCTGGTAAGGCTGGAGGGCAAAGTTGCGAACCATGGAAAAACCCAATACCGGAATACTAGTCTGATACCCTCGCACTGGCACGACAAAGTCCCCCAGTTGATAGCGGATGGAGGAATTGATATCGTCGTGTACCAGCCGTAGGGGACCACGTTGCCAAGCCGGTGAGTCTTCTTCCGTAAAGCTAAAGTTACCTTCCAACACCCACCTATTTAGATTGAGCGCACCCTCAAAATTAAGCAGTAGAGGCTGTCTGCCTGTATCGGCCGCATCTCCTGACCAAACCACTTCTTGGCTACCTTGAAAGTTGAGATAGCCGCTCACTCGGCTAGGTTGCAGTGCTTGCTCTAATGCAGGCGGAACTTCAACCCCATCAACGGATAGAACTGTTGTTGCTCGTAATGCAGGTGGAATTTCTGCTTGTAGTTCTAATCGGCTGCTATCAAAGTTAATAGCGATACCTACTTGACGAACATGTTGTAGATCGAGTGTGCCATCGGGCCGAATTACGGCTGCCAGTTGTTCCATCACATCTGCTCGCATGGCCTTTCGGACAGCGGATAGAAATTGGTCAGCAGCGATCAGCACCTCGCTCTGGTTACCCCCAGGCACGCTCACTAAAACCTGTCCTACTGTCTGTCCATCCAGTACCAGAGGAACAACGACCTGATGAGAGCTCAGATTTTGGTTCCCCCCAAACACCTGCTCAAAAATGTCGTGGGTGGACGGCGAGTTTGTGGGAACTACGGCGGGTAAAGGTGTTGTGTTGCTTGGTAGGGGCAGTGCTGTTGTTTCAGTAGATGGAAGGGAAGGGGGCGATTGTAGAGTGGTGACTGTTTGAGAACCTTGTACGCGGTTTTCTGACCCTGATGCTAGGAAGTTTATGGCGAATTTCCGGTCTGCGGAGGTTTCCTTATCAATAGAGCCTATGGAGGGAACAACAGACAATTGTGTTGATGCTCCTGGATGAAGTGAGGGAGCAGGAAAGAAAATAGGTGGTGGAATGATAACCTTTTGTACCACCTTAACCTCAGCTGTCACTGGCTTTAGGGGCGAGGCAAGTGGTACTATGGGCTGGCCCAGGAGGGCCATGGCAGCCAACATAACGATTAATCCTGCTGCCGGTAGTTAAAGGTAGCAGTGAGTGAACCTTGGGGCAAAGTTGTAGGCCAAGCCAGGGTGTAGCGTCGGCTATGCCCCGCTAAAACAGTTGTATCCGTAATACCTTCTAGCTGATCTGGAGCGAGAGTTACAGATTGACCCTGCGAGATCAGGGTAAGGCTTAAATCTTGCAGACGAGCACTAGCGCTGCCCGTGTTTGCAAAGGTAACTGCGATGGAAGATTGGCCCTGTGCATTGGTTAGGGGTGCTACAGATTCAATGTTCAGGGTAGCTTGCGCTCCATCTGGACGGACAAACAAAGAGCCAAGGTAGCGCAACAAGACTTGTATCTGCCCTTCAGCCTGTGGAGGTGGGGATTGATTGGGATCAATCAAGTTGATTGGCAGTTGTTCTGCCACTAGCCGAAATGGTAGCTCCTGAGCAGGGTTAGGCTCTCCTAACCAGCTGACTCGTACTACTTGAACAGCTCCTGGTTCCAAAATCATTTGCGTAGGATAAATCAAAAAGTTATCCTCGGCAGGCTGATAGGTTTCCTCTCCATCCAAATTCATCTGGCGTTCAACAACGCTGACTTCTATCGCAATGCGCTCACTTTCGTCATTTACAACTTCATAGGTGTGTGTAGCATTCGCTCCCATAGGAGCAAAGACTTGGGACATGGGCCGAAATTGAAAAGCCAATGCAGGGTTTGCCCGTGTCAAGACAAGAAAAAAGATACTGGTTAGCACCAGATGGAGAGAGCGTTTCATAGAACTGATTGTGAGATGAGCAGGTAAAAGCTATAGGATGTAGCAGGAATGCAACATCCGGGAAACAGTTTGAATTGCTACAAGAGCAAATGGTTGATGGCTGCTCGTTCTGAAAAGCTAGTTATCAACAACAGAAATCCTGATTGAGGCGCTGTAGGTACCAGGATCCTGTAGATGATCAGGGGTATAGCGTATATAAACGTCGCGGTTTTCAGAGCCATCTGTCTCAGTCACATAAGTGTACGTGTGACCAGAAGGAACGGTGAAGTCGCCATTGGATGGGACACCTGCGTCATTGCTTACCGTAGTTATTTGTAAATCAATGTCATTACCGTCAGATTTGGTGAGGCTGGCGGATGTGAGTGTTAGGGTAAATCCACGGCTGTTATGGGTGGCGATTGTAATGTCTGCCACTTTGACAATGTGGGTGCTGGCGTTACCTTCACCGTCAAGATCCAGGGACGTACTGACTGTTGTAGAAGTGGTTGATAGAGTAGGTACTCCGCTTGCCGGGAAAGCGATACTTGCTACAATTCCCAGGCAAATGCAGAGAAAGGGAAGTTTGTAGCGCATGGTGCGTTACTCCATGATGCATAGATAGAATCTCTGACAGGTAGGAAGATGGATTGGACAAAGGTTAAAGGCTTCTAAAAAGCTCCTGGCAATCAAGGCACTATCATTAGCAGAAGTTGCATCTATAGTTATCCGCCAATATTACCGTCGTTTCACAAAGCACTAAAAAGTATGTTCAACCATTGATCCAGAGGCTTCTGATGAAGCCTCTGGTGAGTTATCAGACGACAATTACTTTTGGACAAAACGACAACCTGGAATGAACGTTTGAACCCTTGTGGTGGGATCTAGCAGTTCTATGTATAGTTGACACGAAGGCAAGAAGTAATTGTCGTCAGATACCAAGTGAAATTAATTGTCAGCGATCGTGACGGTAATGCTGCTGGTGTAGGAGCCGGGGTCAAGTAATTGGGGGGCATCGTACTCGATGTAGAGGTCACGATCTGCCGCTCCATTTACAAAACCACCCACTCCAACCGGCACAGAAGCACTGGCTGTAGTTGACGTAAAGCTGGTAGCTGTTGGCTGAGCTGCTGCATCTCCGACAATCAGAACTTGGTAAGGCATGCTGTCACCATTGACTCCGCTCGTCAAGGGACCATTAGCAGTAGCTGTTACGGTGATACCTTGTTTATTGTTGGTTGTCAGTGCTAAATCTGCTACCTGTACTACTGTATCGGTTCCAGCAGTACCTGCACCATATAGGTTTAGGTTGGATGCATTGGAAGTGGCTGTAGAGGTCACAGTCGAGATACTTGCGACAGATCCACTGAGGTTAATGGTGTCAGCCATAGCGGGAGTAGCAAATACTGCTCCAACAGCAATCAACGTAGATGCAACAGCAAAACGACGTACTAACATTATGTTTCTCCTCGACAGAAAATAGAGTTGGATGAGGCAATACCTAGATAGAAAGCCTAGATATTGCTGATGAAGTAGGACGGATAAGCAGCTTCTGACTTGTTCGATTGAAAGTAAGGTTGCTGCTTGAAAATCTGTCTTTCCTATATACATAAAGTATCGGCATCAAAAAGATTAATAATCAATGAAAATACCTAATTTATTTTAATTGGCTTTTGCTGCGATCACTAATTACCGTTGTTAATAAACAAGCTTTCTATTGTCTTGGATTGGGTTGAAAATACATTATTAAGCTGTTATTTAACCTAGAGGAAATACTCAAAAATCGTAATGTGGCGGTTCTAATATAGTTTTTACTTACAGCATCTTCCAACCTAGTGAGGTACGAGGGAGGGATGTGGAACTAAGTCCCACATCCCTCCCTCGTACCTCACTAGTAAGCTGCGGCCTAAGTTCGCAAACTATGTTTTTGTGTAGGGTGCGAAGCACCCTACACAAAAACATAGGTGATGGATTTCCGCCGCAGCGTACTAGGTTGGAAAGGGGGATATCTCAATTTCGTGTAATGTTGATATTACTGATGATCTACGCTATTGAGCTTAGAAATTGATAGTAGAGTTGTCAGGAAATAAGAACTGATTGGATTAGGATGGCTTTTCAAGCCCATTCTGCTGAGTCACAACGAGGTGGGAGTTCCATAATCCTGCTGCCGTAACATGAAGTCGCCATCAGATTCCATTTCCGATTTTGGTAAATATGGCTTACCGCGTTATAAAGATTGACGCCTGCAAATGCATTCTTACAAACTACTCGCGTTTAGCTCGAACTCCTCTCTTCCTCCTGTGTTAGAGTTAACTCTCCATCTTATGATCAGAATTTGAAGCTATAGTCATTTCGAATAGAGCATCGTTTCTTTCTCTTCTGAGATTTGTTTTGTACTCTATTTGGGATGGCTACAGTGTTGATTCTGACTGTCTTCCTTCTTAAGGCAGATTTCTATTTACCCCTCTTTCATCACTCTAGGCAGAGTTTAGTAGGATACGGCGTAGCAAGAGGTCATGCACGATGGGACAGTAAAACTGCTGCATCTGGGCAATCAAGACTTCAAATCCCTCCA
>NZ_JAMPLB010000135.1:0-7211 GCF_039962325.1 Leptolyngbya sp. PL-A3 | reverse complement strand
TGGCTCAAACGTGGGTGTTAAACGTTCAGCTTTTAGAATAGAAGCCTGAAAGCCAGTGATAACAGGGATGATAGAAAATATTAAGAAGCTCTCAAATGACCTTTAGAGGGCTGGAATTAGCGACCTTTATCCTGGAGCAGTCGGGCGCGTCTGTTATTGCCGTCTCTTCTGCCCTGGAAGCATTGCAAATATTTGCTCAAACGAAACCAGATATTCTCCTTTTAGATATTGGGATGCCAGAAATGGATGGTTATACGCTTTTACGACAGATGAGAGTGTTACCACCTGAGCAAGGCGGTCAAATTCCGGCGATCGCTCTTACCGCCTATGCAGGGGAGATCGATTGTCAACAGGCCATGGCTGCAGGGTACAACCAGCATCTCGCTAAACCCGTTGATCCAGAGGTGTTAATCAAAGCGATCGCTGATCTGATATGAGACCAAGAAATAAAATTACCTCCTTCATGTGGGGACTTTGTCCCGAAGAATGCAAAGTCCTCACATGAAGGATAAATTCTTGTGTAGAAATTTCCTGAGATCACATCAGCTTCAATGCGCATAATAGAAGAAATGGCGTTTCCGCATTGCTATATGCTCAGATCTTGCATCAAAACACAGAAGAGCCATTTTTCTGTCGTGAAGCGATAGGAAAATGGCTCTAGAAATAACCCTTCCGGCGAGCTTTAGAGCACGCCCTAGATCATAGAATGCTGTATGCTCCCCTGTACCTAATCCCGTAAAGCGTATGAGCTGAAAGGCTCAGAAACGCGCGGAGCATGAGCTTGGGGACGTTAGAACGATAGGGGCACAGGGAACCCTAAACCTATTTAGAGCACCGCTAGAAAGCTTTATGAAACAGCAGAGTTTAGGAAAATGGTTATCTAGCCTGAGAGTCGGGCAAAAGATTGGCTTGGGATATGCGTTTGCTCTAGGAATTGCTGTCTCTGGCACAATTGCAGGCTTTGGCATTGGCAATCATTATCACAAGCAAGCTGCCGCACGAGAAGACCACACACGTAGTGAAGTAGAGCTCCTCCATCGGCTACAAGCTGGTATTCTCCAAATGCGGACTCACCAACAACAGCTCATTCCTTTATTACAACACCCGGAGGATTTTCAGAATGAATATACTCATATGCTGACTCATAAAGCTGAAATTGAGCAAACGTTAGGTGAACTTCGGGTATTTTTAGGGCGCGAAACTGCTTGGGTAAATGATATACATCAGACGGAAATACCAAAATTTCTTCAAACTTATAACAACGTTCCAGATCAATATTTTCAGAAAATAGATAATTTAGTCCAAGTAAGCCACTCCTATAATTTGGCATCATCTAAGGATGCGGAGCAGTTTGAAGATTCATTACTAGATTTTACAAATAGTGATTTAGCGCTCAAGTTTGATGGAATGTCTGATGATCTAGTAGGGCTTATTAGCAATTCTTACAACGAATCACGTAAAGCAGAAGAAGAATTTCAACACACAAGTATTATTGCCCAAGAAATTGTGGCTGGAAGTATTGCTTTATCTGTAGCAATGGCAGTTCTGCTAGCCATATTGACGAGCCGGGCGATCGCTCGACCCATTCAAACCTTGACAAGTGTTGCTCAACGATCAACTGAAGAAGCCAATTTTGATATACAAGCAACAATCGAACGAGATGATGAAATTGGAACACTTGCGAATGCTTTCAACCAACTGATTCATGCCGTTAAACAGCTTCTACAGCAGCAAAAAATAGCGAACGAACAACTAGAAACCTATAGTCAAACACTTGAGTCTAAAGTTGAAGAAAGAACCCAAGAGCTTAATGATAAAAATATTCAGTTGCAACAACTTTTAGAAGAACTAAAACGCACCCAAGTTCAAATGGTGCAGAATGAGAAGATGTCTGCTTTGGGACAAATGGTAGCAGGAGTAGCCCACGAAATTAACAATCCTGTTAACTTCATCTACGGCAATCTGGAGCATGTACAAGAGTACGCCTACAATTTATTAGACTACGTGCAGCTCTACCAGAAACATTATTCTGATCCAGTACCTGAAATTCAAGCAGAAGCAGAAAATTTGGATATCGAGTTTGTTCAAGCCGATCTGCCCAAAATTCTAAGTTCTATGAAGATTGGCACGGATCGTATTCGCCAGATTGTGTTGTCACTTCGTAATTTCTCACGCATGGATGAAGCTGACTTTAAAGCTGTGGATATTCATGAAGGGATTGACAGTACATTGCTGATTTTGCAGCATCGTTTGAAAGATAAACCAGAGCGCCCAGCCATTCAAGTTGTTTGTGACTATGGTAATCTTCCGCTCGTGGAGTGTTACCCGGGTCAGATCAATCAGGTATTTATGAACATCTTGGCAAATGCCATTGATGCGCTAGAGGAAGCTAACAGCAAGCGAACCTATCTAGAAATTCAAGAAAACCCCAACCAGATCGTCATTCAAACTTCTATGATTGATTCAAAATGGATAGGCATTACCATTTCTGACAACGGAACGGGAATGTCTGAATCTGTTCAAAAGCGGATCTTTGATCCGTTTTTCACCACAAAATCTGTGGGTAAGGGAACAGGTATGGGAATGCCGATTAGCTATCAAATTATTACCGAGAAACATGGTGGTAAATTAAAGTGTTTCTCGGTATCAGGTGAAGGAACGAAGTTTATTATGCAGCTTCCGATTCAGCAAGCCCATGATGTATCGAGCAAGTCACACATATCTGTTGCCTAAAGCTAAAGATACATAAGAGATGTTCGACTTCAGGATTGAGTTAATCTAAAATTTCTACCTCATCTCCTACTGAAAGAGAGCCTAGATTAGCATGCAGTAGATTTTGCCCAAACATCACTTGACCTTGTTGAAGTCGGTAGGTTGCTAAAGTCTGCAATGGCTCTTGTCCTCTTACACCTGTTGTTTGTTCAACTGTAGTGACAATACAACGAGAACAAGGTTTTACTACGTGAAGTAGCACAGATCCAATACGAATTTTGCGCCACTGATCTTCTGCAAATGGATCACAGCCCTTAACGACTAGATTAGGACGGAATCGGTTCATCGCCACAGGTGTCGTCAATCGGCTGTTGAGATCTTGCAATGAAGCTTCTGAGATCAGCAAAAATGGAAAGGCATCGGCAAAACTTACTTGGTCTCGGCTATGGTCTATTGCATAATTCGGATCAACCAGACGTACTGAGTCATCGGGCAGGTAAACTAACTGGCAGGAAATGTCCAGAAATTGACTGAACCACGCCTTTGCAGGCTCTCCCGCAACAATAGCTCGACAGCGATCGCCCCAGACCTCAACTTCTAGCTCAATCCCGCTTACAGAGTAAGGAACAACTAATGGTTCCATACCGGGGGCTGTAATAAACAGGTGATCAGGTTCTAAGGCTATTGCAATAAGTGCCATCTTGGGTATTTGGCGCTGAGTGATGAAACGATTATGCTCATTCACCAACATCCAGCGGCGATCGGCTCGTAGTCCCTTCCATTCCACCTCTGCTGTTTGCAAGGAGATTCCTGCTGCTGATTTGATCGGATAAATATTTAACTCACTCAGTGCAATGCGTGTCACTATTGTCCCCTTTGACTCTGTCTGACAATCGTTATCCTATACTGTTTCCCTCATAAGCTTCACTTAAAAATGCGTCGGAGTTCTGCTTGTGCCTGCCTGTCGGTCTGTTTCGCTAACACATGCTATCCAAACCGATCGCCACCTTTATCAGTACCGGTCTCCTCCATTCGCTCCAACAATCCCTCATTCATTGTGAAGCATAGTTTTATACCATCAAAAAATACGATTTTCTATTACCTGAACGGGTGAGAATAACGGCTATATCCTGTTCTTAGGCTTCGTTAAAGAAATCTGAATAAACTATTATTTAACTTTTATTGCTGTTTTTGGAAAAGATGAGTATGGATATAGTAATTATTGTTTCATGTATATCCGTAAATACACTTATGGCAATTTTCACTGGCAATGATGGCAATGACTTTTTTGAGGGTGCTAATGATTCAGATACCCTCATAGGTAATGGCGGTAACGACACATTGCTCGGGGGTGAAAATTTTGACTTGATCGAAGGTAACGATGGCGATGATCAACTTGATGGAGGAGGAGGTGATGATACTTTATGGGGAGGAAATGGAAGCGATAGCATCCAGGGTGGCAGTGGCAACGATGTCATCTTTGGTGGAGTTGACGAGAACGACCAGATCTCCCATGTGGGCAATGACACTCTGTTAGGTGGTGATGGTCAGGACCTTATTTTTGGTAATAACGGTAATGACGCGATCTCTGGTGGTGTAGGCAATGATGGCCTATTTGGCGGGGCTGGTAATGACACCATTGAGGGGGGTGATGGAGATGATTATCTGAGTGGTGGTGCGGGGGCAGATCGCCTCGTTGGAGGTAATGGAAATGATCGATATCACTGGGATAACTTATCGGATGAGATTATTGAAACAGGTGCCAATACCGATATTGACACTATCGAATTTGATATTGCCAATATCAATTCTTATACCCTGACCAGCGAGTTTGAAAACCTTCAACTGAGGCTTGGTCTTAATGGCACAGGGAACGCCTGGAATAACGTTATTTTTGGAAACGATGGGGCGAACAGGCTTCAAGGATTAAACGGCAATGACCAACTTTATGGAAGCACAGGTAATAACAACGGTATTGATGGGAATGACACATTGCAGGGGGGCAATAATAACGATGTCTTGCGTGGAGATGGAGGTCGTGATGTATTGACTGGTGGAAGCGGACGCGATCGCTTTGTCTTCAGCCGCTTGAATCAGGATGGCACCGATCGCATAACAGATTTTAATCAGCAACAGGATACGATTGCTCTCTATGCTCCTGGCTCTTTCTCGCCGGGCTTGGGGTCGGGTTACTCAAACACAGGGTTAACGGTCAATACAATTCTGCGAGGAGACCAGTTCCGGGTTGGCGACCGTGCTTTGGATGCAGGCGATCGCGTCATCTACCAATCTTCCACAGGTCGCCTGTTCTTTGATCCGGATGGAATTGGTGGTGTAGCTCAAGTTAACATCGCAACGTTGACTCCAAACTTGGCCCTGACTCATTACACCATTTTCGTATTCGATCGCTATGACATTTTCAATTCCATTCCCTTGCCTCCTCCCAACAGCGTCATTGACGGTACGAATGGTAGTGAAACCTTGCGTGGTAATGCTATCGGAAATACAATCCGGGGTTTTGGTGGCAACGATATATTGCTAGGTAACGGTGGGAATGACCGTTTAGAGGGTGGTACGGGGCGTGACCGTTTGGAGGGTGGCATTGGTAATGATAGCTTGCTGGGTGAAGCGGGCAATGACCGCCTACTTGGCGGAGCAGGCACTGATGAGCTATACGGTGGAGATGGTAGTGATGTTCTGAATGGTGCAGGCGGGAATGATACGCTCCAGGGAGGTTTAGGGGCAGATCAACTGCTTGGAGGTGCAGGAGCCGATCGCTTTGTTTTAGCTCGTGGTCAGGGACGAGATACCATTGTTGACTTTCAAAATGGAAGCGATCGCGTTGTATTAACAGGTGGCCTACGTTTCCGGGATTTGTTAATTACTCAAGTAGGAAGCAACACACTAATTCAAGTTGGGAGTAACCCTCTAGCCTTACTAACGGGTGTTTCAGCGGCTCAAATTAATGCAGCTGACTTTGTGGTCGGCTGATATAGCCTTGCACCGTCTGGGTAGGACAGTTTATTTTTGAAAGGCCTCGCGGAGCATGGCTTTTCGGAAATGAACTGTCCGGTTTGAAGGGCATAACGGTATGTCATCCAAATAAAAAACCGCAGGCCCAACTACGGTGTAAGGAGACAGGAATAATTGGCACTATTGCTATATACAGTCTCGCAACCATTTTATTATTAGACATCCTCCTAAAAGTAGAGTTCGGTTATGTGGTGAAAAGGTTTAAGGCTCAGCGATCGCCACTTGATGTTCTACCCTTGTCTTCCCAGTTACCACAGAGAGTGCGCTCTAACCGGTTACAGAGATAGAAGCTCATCGCTGAAGTTATTGAGGCAGCGGGAGAGAATTTTGTTTTTATAAAATTGAAGACTTACAAATTCGGAACAATACGCTCAAAGATATTTTATTGAACTGGAAGCATAGAGCCTTTTATGGAGACGTAACACTCGCTTGAGTATTGAAGCTTTAACAAGCTGATGAAAATACATTTTCTATCGTCTCTCTCGTCTTCAGTCTGTATTTACAATGACTTCCTTAAAAAAGTTTGGCTATTTTTCATCCCGTTCTTCTACGGTCTTAGTGAAGAAATAAAGTTTTGGAGAAGGGGGGCGGGCGAAGTCTGCGCCCCTTCTCCAAAACTTTATTTGACAGCAAGTTCCTAAAGATCTACCCAGAAGGCTGAGTAACACGCAATTCTCCTCCAAACAGGCTTCTGGAGGTTTGATTTTAGATGAAGAGATCATGAATCTACCCATAATACTCCTTTGGGTATAGAAGCTTCTGTCCACACCTCCCTAATAATAAATTTTGTAATCAAGCCTCAGCTTCTTACTAGTGCTTCAGTCATCTTTAGCTTCTCTTCCAAAATTTATTCAAGAGGATATAGTTCAAACATTTTCCTTTTTTGCTGAGGGTTATATTTTGACCGGGATGCTTCTTGGTGGAAGACTTTACGTTCTACATCAATGCTTTTGTAAAGACGAGCGGAGTAAGGGGCTAAATCTTGCATCTTCTCTGATGAACCAGGGTGTAGATACAATAATTACTGCTTCTTCACAAGGTAAATTCTATAAAGTTTGGCTTGATTTGCGCCACATTTCTACTTCCAGATTGGCTACTATAGCTGGCAAGAAATTACTATGACTTCACCTTCTGAACAGCCTTATGTCAGGCTAAATTCTCCGAAATTGTCTGATGACGAGTTAATGATAATTTGTCAGTTTGCTGAAGTTATCTCTTGCAAATGCCCTGCCTATTTAGTAGGGCTTTTACAGCAGGTTAAACAATTTCGTAGCTACACATCAGAATGCATTAGCAAATTTCCTGAAGATACGTCAGTGCATGAATGGTTGAGTGGGCGAGCATTCAATATAGGAGTTATCGTCAAATCTGGTGTACGAAGAAAGATTAAGCGGCGTTCTTGCTGATGTCGGTTTTTGGGTCTACTCGGATCCCATCCTTGAATTTCACTCCTTCAATCACCTCCC
>NZ_JAMPLB010000134.1:0-7525 GCF_039962325.1 Leptolyngbya sp. PL-A3 | reverse complement strand
TCAATCATCACAGAACACTCCTCAACATCAGGACTGCTCTGGATTCTACGCTCTCTTCTCCTGAGTTCCAACTCCTGCCACTCAATTATTAAGAAACGTATGCGTTCACCCTAGCACCCGGATAGGTCTTCTGGACGGACTGTACCTGTTCCGTATAAGGCAGAGTGTCAGCTCCAGGCTGCACAAACATCAAGTTGCGATACATGGCAGCATCAAGTTGGGGCTTAAACAAGTAAATAATGCCCGTGATCGCCAAAATGAGCATGAAGGGAATAACAAACAAACCAGCATAGAAATGCCAGCGCCACACGGTTCGGTAGAACCGATTACCCGGAGATTGCGTAGTCGAAGATTGATTAGAGGCTGTTGCAGATCCACTCATGTTTGGGTGACAGTTGCTAGAAGTAGAGACTTGACAAATATCCCTTCCCTAAAAGACTTTGTCAAAAGACAAACTGTCATAATTTTGTCAACCTTTCGAGGTAACAGGTGAGGCGATTCTTGTTTTGCAAAATGCACTGCTAATAGCTCTACTTAACCGTGACAGGCAACGCTGCGAGGTTTATCCTCAATGTACTCACATGCCGTAGAGCGTGATGAGTGGGAATCAGTTCTGGGGAACATCTGGGGAGGGAAGTGAGTTTGAGGCAATCGCCCTACCCTTGCACTCCGTTTGTGTTGCCTGCGGGCCGGTCATGCTAACACTGGTAGGAGCGCAAACGAAAACCACCCAAGGCGGCGTGGGTGGTTGAAAGATTTATCTTGTCTCCTAATTCTCCCACGCAAATACTCTCGCAGCAGCCCAACAAAAAACCTTGGCAACAAAGGCCAAGGCTTATCAGGTATGCTTTATGGCTCTACCCTCCCACCCGCACCAGGCACCGACCGACAGCAGAAACACTAATAGAGCGGCAGAAATTGTTGAGGGTGCTAGGTGTGGGTGCGGAGAATGCGAGTCAGTTGAACGACGGCAAGTTTAACGAGGGTAGCTCTCTATTTTTAGATTTAACCCCTATTCTGTCAGCATCCTCCCATCCACGCATATAGAATCTATCGGCGGGGAACCGAGGGGGTGCAAAGGAATCAAGGCAACGATCCATAAAGCCAGCCGACTTGCGACTGTGAGGAGGAAGGCCAACTGGCCAACCAAAGTTACTACTCATCTCAATATCACTCATCTTGACGACGGCAAAACTCGGTAGGTACCGGCTTAAGGTTCCCTATTCGTCACCCATGTATCGATTCGGTTTGATGGGCGATCGCCCACCCCAAAAGAAAACCGCCATCAAAGTGACAGCGGCAACCCCTTCAAAGGTCTTGGCTTAGAATTCCCAGCGATCGCCCAGAGCCCAACTGTCAGGAGCGGATGTAGGGTTGACGGGCAGCAATTTATTTATTCTGAGTTCTAGCACCCATTTCTTGGGCCTCATTCCACCCACACATATAGACTGCATCATTGGGCAGTCGAGGGGATGCGAAAGAATTAAGGTAATGATCTACAAAACCTGCTGATTTGCGGCTCCGAGGAGGAAGATCAGCGAGCCAACTAAAGTCACTCATCTCAACGTCATCTATCAAGGATATATTCCAGATTACGATTTTCCGAGTAAGAACATGTAGCGTGTTTCTACTCCTGTTTTGTGCCAGAACCCCCATTTTTGCGGGGAATGCGGAGCAGGGGTGGAGGCTCCTAGCGATCGCTGCTCAGCGCAACAAGTGAAAACCCCACACCCCTGAAAGGAGTGCGGGGAAACCCAAAATGTATCTGAAATTATGCTATCAGGAAAAAAGCTAGGGATGTCAGTAGAAGAGGGCAACAGAGACACGCCCTTAGTAAAACCCCCAGCTCTGTTGCTGGGGGAAACATTGATTGATCTTTTTATATCTTGCTATCCTGCCTAGCAGCAGCTCTACAGCAGATCCACGAGGAAATTGGTGGCACTGGCTGAGAATACGGGATTGTCTCAAATAAAAGCCGCAGTGCGGTGGAGTGCACGCAGCGTCAGTGCTAATCAATTGGATTGTGTCACAAGGGACGATCGTCAATAAAAAGCCCGCCTTCAAGGGTGGGCTGAAATCTGACTTATGCTTGCTGCTCGCATTGTTACATATATGAGGCGATCGCCCCACTGCCCAACCGTAGCGGACCTTAGACCTACTTTTTTGTGCTAGATGTGAGTATAGAGGCGTCTGCTAACTAGGAATGGTACGAGAACTCGGTGGACCTGTCTGTAGCTTTGGAATCAGGGGGAACGCGATGCAGACTGAGGAGTTTTTGCAGAAATGTATCGAATGTATTGAAGCTCTACAGCTTCAGATTGAAAGCTTAGAGCGATAGGGCGAAGATGTGGAGCTGATTAGCATCAGGCAGAAGAAAATTGAAATCGTAAAAAGGCTCCACAGGGAGTTGTTCAATCTGGAAATTGAGTATCGAGTAGAGGCCGATCGCCACCACTAGCTCACTCTGAAACTCCGTAGTCCTTCTCAGCAAAAGTCCCCGTGCTGCGAGCTTGGGAGTTTTTTTATACGGCTGCTTTGTGAAGAGCAAGTGCTTTTTCTAACTTTTGATGAAGGGTATCTACCGGGAAGCGTCTTAGCATAAAACAGAATTTTTAATGTCCCTGTTTATGTCCGTGGTTATGAGTTATCAAGCACCCAAAAACCTTGATAGAAGCGTAATTCAGCTAGCCTTCAATCTTGTGTATAAGACGGCTAGGTTACATCGGCTCATCTATATACAGATGCTTCAAAACCTTGAAAAGCTGAATACCCTGCAACAGACATCCAACAGCATCTTAGGTTTACCTGGAGAAGATGAGGAAATAAACTTTTACATCACGATGCTCCAGCAGCAGTGCGAGAAGCAAAGGAAATATCTGGATGCAGTCTACAAAAGCCAGGATGACCTGCTTGAGCAAATACACAGCATTAACTTTTCAAATGATTGATAGAGTGATGGGCTTGGGAGTAAAGAAGTACTCGTTCTCCATCAGTAACCCGCTCCAGAATCCGTAGTTCTTCAAAGGAAAGCCTAAAGTGGACCCAAGTGGTTGGACAATTCCGAAGGATCTCTAAGCTTTGAAAGGACGAGATCTCCATGGCCTCATTCAAGCATCTTCCTGATCTATTCGCTTCTCCGAATACACAACTTCAGGAGTGCAATAGTTCAATGCTTGACGCGGTCGCTCTTGATTATACCAACCCATCCACTGACGAACATCATCGCCACTAAGTAGAAATACCCCTTCAAGGCAGGCAAGTAGATGATATTTATACACCAGACATGATCGGCGTGCTTCACCACCAAGTTACACAGCAAGTAGGGATACACCTGATCTTTGGGTAAGCTTGACTGAGCCGAGGCTTGGGGTAAATAACCTCCAACCCTAAGCCTCGGCTCAGCCAAGCTTTGAACCCGTTTGCGATTGACTGCATAGCCCTACTGGCATAGCACGGCTGTCATCCGACGACTGCCGTAAAACGGTGTTTTCAGGTATTGCTTGTCAATCAATCGCAGTAGGTTCAACTCCTCATCTGATTGACCTTGAGCTTGATAGTAGAAGCTAACAGTTTACATAGAAAATCAACAGACGAATTTTAACTAAGTTTTAGGATTTATAAAGGATTAAATACCTTTTCCTAAGGCAAAAAAACTGAGTTTTAGAATCTGTATACATCGCTACAAGAAGTTGATTCAACAGATAATTGAATCGTCAATTTTATCAACTGCAAGAATTCCTAAAGTTCTTGCCAAAAAACTCTTTGTCCAATATTTCTTTGGCAGCCAATTTATTGGCATCAAAGGGTTTAATTTTTAATCCTTCCTGCAGTTTCATTTTTATTAAGCTGAACCTGCTTCCTTTGCTTCAAATTTGAAGTAAGGTTCACTTGTTTTTTCAAAAAACAATTTTTGGTTGACATTTCTACTAAAGCTTTAGGAGATCAGTGTGTCTATAAAAGTAGTGAATGGCATTAGCTATCAGTATCAAGGTGGCGATGAAGGTTCTAATAATTTAACTGGAAATATAGCTGGTTGGCCTTACTTTAAGGAAGGATTTGGCGGTGATGACTTTATTGATGGGAGTGCTCACAATGACATACTTTATGGCGGTTCTGAACAAAATAATGTTGGTTCTGGCAATGACCACATTCTAGG
Source organism: Leptolyngbya sp. PL-A3 (assembly GCF_039962325.1). NCBI lineage: Bacteria > Bacillati > Cyanobacteriota > Cyanophyceae > Leptolyngbyales > Leptolyngbyaceae > Leptolyngbya > Leptolyngbya sp. PL-A3. The sequence goes on along the minus strand of NZ_JAMPLB010000134.1, from coordinate 3,369 downwards.
CCAAGGAGGGAACGACACTATTTATGGTGGTGATGGCAATGATTCCCTAGAAGGTAGTGATGGCAATGATTTTCTCTACGGAGGAGATGGAGATGATTATCTATATGGTGGAGGTATAGATAACACTTTAGTTGGAGGTAGTGGTAATGACACATACCTTAACCCATCTGACAGAGATATTCTTATTGAGAATATTGGAGAAGGCGACTTTGATGTAATTTTAACTGGCTCTAGCTTTATCTTGGCAGAAGGTGTCGCAATTGAGACGATTCAATTATCTGGTAAAAATTCTATTAATGCTAGAGGCAACAGTTTCGTAAACGATCTTGTTGGTAATTCGACTAGCAATTCTCTTGAAGGGCTTGGAGGAAATGATCACTTATTTGGTCAAGATGGTGAAGATAGTCTTGATGGCGGGACAGGCAGCGATTATTTAGTAGGTGGACTTGGTAGTGATACATACATTGTTGACGATACTACTGACGTTATTAATGAAGAACTCAGTACAGGCATTGATCTTGTGAAGTCCTTTGTCTCTTATAGCCTGAACAATACTCAAGCAGCAGATGTGGAAAACCTAATGCTGTTAGGTAATGTGGCTATTCAAGGTATTGGTAATGATATTGCCAATAATATGATAGGTAACGCAGCTAACAACATTCTTGAGGGACTTGAAGGGAATGATAATATTACTGATGATCAAGGTAACGATACTCTGAAGGGTGGTGCGGGCGATGACTTTCTTTATGGTGGAATTGGAAGCAATACACTAATCGGTGGTGATGGTAACGATGTTCTAGATGATTGGAATGGTGGTTTAGGTAGTAGCACTTTGCGAGGTGGTATAGGTAATGATTTGTACTACATTGACAATGCTATTTCTGATAAGGTTTTTGAGGATCAAAATTCTGGAACTGATACTGTCACCACTTCTGTTACTTATACCTTGCAGAGTAATTTTGAGAATTTAATTTTGTCTCAGAATAATGGAATTAGAGGAGTAGGTAATAGCCTAAATAACAGAATCATCTCGGAGGTTTCTAATGTTGTTTTGAAAGGTGGTGCTGGCAATGACACGCTCATCGGAAGTGAATTTGAAGGTAATGATACCTTAGTGGGTGGACTAGGTAACGATACTCTTACTGGAGGGGTTGCTGGAGAGAACAAGGACAGATTCGTCTTTGATTCGGGCGCTGTATTTAACAAGCTTACTTTTGGCGTAGATACCATTACTGACTTCGTTTCAGGTGTAGACAAAATCATTTTGGATAAGACATCTTTTACTGCATTGAATACTTTTAGTTTTGCTTCTGTCAGTACTATTGAACAAGCAAAAACTAGTTCTGCTCGAATTGTTTATATTCGAGCATCTGGTAGTTGTTTCTACAATTCAAACGGATCAGCAAGTGGATTTGGAACAGGTGGTCAATTTGCCGATGTGACAGATGGGCTGTTACTCAGAGCGAGTGATTTTCTAACACAAGCTTAAGTAAAACCTGTGGGTGGTGTTCTAGACCTGTGAATCTGAGGCAGAATACTCTACAGATCTACCAGCACAAAAGCTTATGGTTTTAGAAGCAGTGTTTTGCCCTGCCTGTGGAGAAGCAGATGTGGTCAAGCATCCAAAATCGGCTGAAGGTAAACAGCGGTATAAATGCTGTCACCCAGACTGTACATTGAGTACCTTTATTTGACATTTTCTTACAGGGGCTATCTCTCCGAAGTCAAGCAGCAGGTAGCCGATATGGCTGTTAATAGCAGCGGCATTCGGGACACGGCTCGGGTGTTGGGTATTAGCCCCACGACCGTGATTGAAGAATTAAAGAAATCCTGTCAACAGGTTCCCGGTAACGAAGCACTGTTAGAACAACTGCCTCACCCGCAGAACGTGAAATCGTCCTGCAGCGGGTAGATGAAGCCGAAATGGACGAGATGTGGAGCTTTGTGGGTAACAAGAAGCAGGAACGCTGGTTGTGGCATGCGATCGATCATCAAACGGGTAAAATCCTAGCTTACGTCTTGGTTCCTCATATCGAGGTTACATTGAAAGAATTAATGGTGCTACTTGCTCCTTTTGGTATTCGTCGCTTTTATACCGACGCTTAGGGGGCCTATGCCAGAATTCTTGATGAAGACCAGCACGAGGTGGGTAAGCACCCAAAGGATTGAACGCAAGCATCTCAACTTACGAACTCGAATTAAGCGATTAGCACGTAAAACGATTTGTTTTTCCAAGTCTGAATGGTTACACAATATTGTCATCGGCTTATTCATAAACCGTTACAAATTCGATCGTGTTATCTAGCTCCATCTATAGGTCTAGAATACTACCAGATGGATAAAGTCGAGCTAGGAAACAATTTAGGTTAGAGGATTAAAACAGCGCGAACGATATAGGTTGTTCGTCATTAATTTTTTTGCGACAGAACTTCAGAGACCGTTACCGATCAGAATAAACGGTGCCCAGTAATAAGGATGCCTAGCATCAACACTCGATCGTACCTCTCCTGTGCGATTGTCAATTACTGCCACTGTGGCATCTTCTGTGCGATTAGTGTCATTGATGCGATCGCTGCTTGCATTCAGTAAGTATCGCTGTGCCTCTCGCAAAGCTTCAGCTTTGCCCATGCCGCTGGCAAGGTAGTTATAGAACTGCTGCATCAGTGTGCTGGTACTGGCATCGTTAACCAACCACAGGGATGCTATAACTGTGCTGGCGCGATTTGCTGCCAAAAAGTAGGGGCTAATGCCTGCGACTTCGATGCCGTCGGCTCGGGCGCACCTAGCGGTTGGGGGAGTAGAGATTGAGGATTAAGGGGTGTTCTGCGAACAAGGGATCAAAACGTCCATTGACCCAAGCCAGGCGCAAGTGCAACAGATGGTTAAATCCTGCCTCACTCCAACGCATCCCAGTTCCCTTAAAGCGTTGTGTAATGAGCCACTTGCAAGCACTTTCCACCATACCTGAGCCGATGGGCAACCCGAGCTTTTTGAAGTGCCGATATTGCAAATGCGTCCGATGACGGCTCAAATACTGCTGCACTCGCGTCAAGACAGGCTTGGCTGCGGCCGGGGTGGAGTCGTACTTCAATAACCGTCCAAATTCTTGGACAATGCGATCCACATATCCGTGACGTAAGGCATGGCGCAATCGCTCAAACCACTGCTGAGGGATGCGAGTGGGGAGCGTATTGCCATAGCTCAGATATTGCACCATTCTCAGTAAGGGTTGCCAAAGAAGCCAAAATCTGAAAGAAGCGATTATCTTAAATGTCAAGCCTGTTATGAGATCGCATAACGCGGTAGGCATCTTGTCGTAGACAAAAATTCAGCACAACTATCCAACTCTAAATCGTTTTTAGAGTCTTG
>NZ_JAMPLB010000133.1:0-7616 GCF_039962325.1 Leptolyngbya sp. PL-A3 | reverse complement strand
CCTTCTAGGTATTCCACGTAGCCCTGATTGGCGAATGTGGCGGGCTCTGGGAGATAGAGCACATAACTTTCTTGCAGCACCATGCCCAGGCCCGAATAGAGCTTTGCAGCACCATTCCCAATATCAAAGCCAATGGGCAGAGATTGGTTGGGGGTGGCATCTTCTGTCAGTCGCTGGCGGGTGCGAGGGGTTGCCGCTTGCGGGGTTTGAATAGGCATATCGGGCTTAACTCCTTATCAGATGTGAATTTGATGGATTTTTGAAAGCTTTTAGGGATCTGGCGGGTGTTGCCGCCCTCTGTCAGCTATTGCCATCCCTGGATACAGTGTTAGCATAGTAATAACTGTATTGCAACTGTATTGAAAACATCAGTAAGTGTAGAATTAACAGTTCCAGCTTATCGGAGGTAGGATCTTGGTGATCAAAGCAGCGAAACCTGTTATGCCGCGCAAAATTCAGGTAACTCTTCCCGATCGCGTCGGGGATGATTTAGAGAAATGGGCAGAGTATGAAGGGCGGGCTCTGGCCAACCTTTGCAATTACCTGTTAGAAGCTGCGGTAAAAGCAGAGAAAGAAAAAAATCCCCAATGGGCGCAACCCAGTGGGGAACAGAAGTAAGGACGATCGCTAATGAATACCCTCATACCTGCAAAATTCAGCGTCGATGCCTACCACAAGATGATTGCGGCGGGGGCATTAGATGATCGGCGCGTCGAGTTGTTGAACGGAGAACTGATTGAAATGCCGAGTGAGGGTGCTCCCCATGCTGGTTTCAGTAGCGATGCGGGGGATTATCTTCGTGACCTACTGCAAGGTCAAGCTAAAGTACGGGAGGGGCATCCCATAACCATTCCCCAGAATGACTCAGAGCCTCAACCGGATCTGGCGATCGTTCAGCAGCTAGGGGAGGTTTACGACGAACGGCATCCCCAGCCTGAGGAGGTCTACTTACTCATTGAGTTTTCAGACACCAGCTTGGAGAAAGACCTTGACCCGAAAGCCAAACTCTATGCGGCGGCAGGAATTCAGGAATACTGGGTCGTTGACCTCAGGTCCAAAGTTCTCGTCGTTCATCGGACACCGTCAAAGGGCAGGTATGGGCTGGTGCAAGAAATTAACAGCGGATCTATCTCTCCGCTGGCATTTTCCAACATCAAGGTATCAGTGGAACGGATTCTCAAACTGAAGAGGTAATCGTAAGGGAACGATCGCCATTAGCTAAACCCAGACATTAGCTAATTTCAACGCTAGGTACTTAACTGATAGCTTGGAAGCAACTAATTCAAAAAATTGTTGAGAGTTGATTTAGCTGAAGTGCCTGCAATGACTGTATTGTAATTCAATACAGTTATTAAAAATTATTTAGAATTGGCCTTCGGAAATTAGAAAAAAGAAGCTATATTCAAGATCAACCGATAAAGGGGCGATCGCACCCATCAACCTAATAGTTAGAACAGTTTGGCTCTAGAGATAGTTTTCAGGAGGTGACATAGGGATGACGGCGATCGCCATAGCAGATCAAGTGAGAACGCTGAAAGTCGAGCGGGCAAATTCCGGTTATAGTCTGCCTTTGGTTAAGCAAAGCCCAGAAGCAATCGAAGTTATCCAGCTTGTGTCAGAAATGACTAAGGGAACATCGCTTCCACCGATTATGCTACGCGGGGACGCTCTAGCAATGGCAAACGGAAGTGAATCGTTTGCTCTTTCGCTCCTATGGTTTCTCAGTTTTCAAGGGTACGTCAGCAAAAAACTTCCTATCTTCTCTGATTGGCAAATGAAGGCTATCAAGCCGATAGGAGAAATTTTTCATACCCTATTTGACTTACTGAAGGAGATTTACAATTTCTGCGAAGAGTTTGAATGCCTCGACGTTTTGCCCTACAACCATGCTTTAGGCCACTGGAGAGTACTGGTCAAGGAAGGGATTGAGTGTGACTTAAGGCTAGAGAGTCTAAGGAAGCCTGAAGGGAAACGAGAGACAGCTGATCGACTGGCTAAGCAGATCCAAGGGTTGAATAAATGCTTTGAGTCAAAGGAAAACCCCTATGATCCCATAGCTACCCCGGCCTCCTTTGAACTAATTAAGATCTGTCTTGAAGTAGGAGCTCACCGTGCAAAGGACAGCGTTCCGGCACGAAAGCGAAGAAAAGTTATCAGAGATGTTTTGTTCGGCCAGTGCATGGACGCCATGAGAAAATGGCAAGTCGAACTAAAGCGCGGAGGGAGGCTTAACGCCTGCTACTCAAACGGCAAAAGTCTTGTAGTGATCGAATCAGGGAGGAAAACGACGAAGCTATAGTTTGTGCCCAAACTAGGGGGGTATAGATCTTCTACACCTGACCTAATCTTGAATTAAGCGATCGCCAATGCTGCAAGCTGGCAGGCCCGGAGCATAAGGCGATCGCCCTCAAAGTCCAAAAATCAAAAAGCGACTCGACGCGTAAGCTGGCAGGCCCGGATCGAAGTCGCTCTTGATTAACGTTTACTAATGCCCCGATGGAGGGGGCGTTAACTATGAGTTTAGCTAATGTCGATCGTTTTGTAACTCCCCCCAAGAATAGTGGCGGCGGATCCAAAAACGCTAAATATAGAACCCGTTGGATCAAGCAAGCCCAATATGCCTTAGCCAAAAGCAAGCGCGGCGGGTATCCCGATCGCCGGGAACGTCGTCTGATTGCCCGGTTCCAGCAGTGGCAGGCAGAGCAACGGCAGCAGCAGCAACAATCTAACCCCGAACAACAAAAGGCAGCATAAATGAGCACCACTACCCTGAACGGGTCGGTGGTGAATTCGCCTGTATCCGCTCGTCGGGCGATCGCTGCTGACTCGATTGATGTTTTGACCTTACTTCCTTACAGCCATGAGCGATCGCTGGCCGTGGATTGGGCGTTGTGGATCGAGGATCAATCCTTTGAGGTCTTGGCCCGTTTCGTGCTGGAAGGGGGGCGAGTATGAGCACCCTACGCAACAAGCGTCACGAATACCTCCTCGAGGAATACCTCGCGCTAGTCGGCTTCTTTGAGCTAATCGCAAAACGCCCAAGTAAGTCAGAGCAACAATACTGGCTGGAACGGCACAGTTGTTATTACGGGCTTTCGCCTGCGGCTGCAACCCGAATCTTCAAGACCTGGCTGACGGAGCGGGCAATCAAGGGGGGGGCGAAGTGAGTTACCCCACAGTTCTAGAAGAGTTCCGCAAGAGCGCTATTCCAGATCGGCTCACTCTGGCAAACGTGAAGATCACAGCAGGGGATGAGGCGATCGAAATCCTGCTAGAGAATTCCCTTACCCAGGTTCAGGGCAATAGCGTCTATGTGACGGCCCCGGCAACTCGCATGATGGCCCGCTATGAGTTTTTGCAGGAGGGCGCATGGTACGCGCACGGATGCCGATTGGATGGCAGCAGGGGCGAGGTGGTCTACATGAAGCCGTTCGCACCCAGGAAGGTTCTGGAAAACGGCAGAATCAAAACTATCAAATACGAAACCCCTCCCAAATGTGAAGCACTGCCTATCCTACCCCATGTGGATGAGGAAACAGCTCAGGAACTCTATCGGCTGCACAAGGTAACGCCTCTAGAGAGTGAAACATTCTGGCAGTGCTGGCTGCGCTGCAACTTGCCCATAGGTATCACAGAAGGTCTGAAAAAAGCCCTTTCCATGACTGCTAAAGGCTTGCCCACTATTGCTCTACGCGGTATTGCCTGCTGGCATCGCAAAGGTTCACCGGAGCTGCATGAGGCGATCGCCCACTTTGCCACACCAAGCCGCAAGATCAAAATCGCTTTCGACCAGGACGAAAAGCCCAAAACCCAAAGGGATGTACGCACCCAGGCATTGAAGTTAGGAGCTGCCCTGGAGTTGGTAGGCTGTCAGGTATCTGTACTGATGTGGTCTACCACCGATGGCAAAGGTATCGACGATGCGATCGCCGGGAAAGGTGAACAGGGCCAAGTGTGGTTTAACTCCGTGGTGAAGGATGCCCCGTCGCTGCATGACTACCGGAAATACGGACGGGTAGCAATGGCGATCGCCACCATTGACCGACTAAATCAACTTACCTATGCCGTCGAACGAGCAACAGAAGGCGAGTATATGCCTGAGTTGCCCGAATTGATTCAGGGGATGCTTCATGTAATCTTTGCTTCGATGAATGCCGGGAAAACAACCCGTGTAGGGACTGACTGGGTTAAATGGGCGATCGCGGCGGGATGGAATGTCCTGGTACTTACTCCGATCAACAACCTGGGGGGGCAAACGTCAACTGACTGGGGGCTACCCCATATCAACGACGATAAAGACCCACAAAAAGGCATTGACACCCGGCAATTGTGGGAGGAGGTAAAGGACAAGGGCGGCATAGTAATGTGCGGTCATTCTCTGCCAAAAATCCCCCTCTGGTTTTGGGATCGGCCCGTGCTGCTGGTGTTTGATGAGGCAAATCAAGTTATTCACGATCTGACAGCAGGAGATACATTAGGCAGCCGTTATCAAACAGTTTTTGAGCACTTAGCAGCAGCAGCGCGTCATGCCATCGAGACAGGGGCGATCGTGGCATCTGAAGATGGCATCCCCGACCGTGCAGTGCGTTTCCTACAGCAGATTTCTGGACTCCCCCAGGTGCGAGTTGTCAGCCACCAGAAACAGGGGCAATCGTGGGATTGTACCGTCTACACTAACCAGCCTAGTGGCTATCGAGCACGACTAATACAGGCAGTAAAGAGCGATCGCCATCTCATTGTCACCTCTTCTCAACGGGAAGGCCGAAGGATGGACAAATCGATCCAACGGCTTTACCCATCTCTTAAAGTGGTGCGGATTGACTCTGAAACCAATCAGAAAGGGGAATTCAGGACATTCTTTGATTCTCCCGATGATTGGCTACAGCAACATAAACCGGATGTGCTGATTTTGTCCCCTTCTGCCAAATCAGGGGTAAGCATTGAGGGAAGCTTCTCTATAGAGAATGCTTATTTCAGTAAGGTATGGGGATATTTCCCGGCATTGGACACGGATGCCCACATGCAGATGCTTGGTCGTTACCGTCCACCAGTGCCCCGGATCATCTTCGTTCCTCAGTTCATTATGGCCAGTGGGGATGAATTTCTAATGAACCCACGTACCATTCAACGACGACTAAACACTAATCTGCGGGCGATCAGCGGCCTGTACTCATTGGGTGAAGTCCTGGAAGCTTCCGAACGCAGGGATGAGAATTTACTGCAAATAGAAGCAGCAGTATTAGAGTACGTGGCGGAGTCTAAGGCCGTCATGGGGGCGCAAAAGGCGATCGCCCATGATGCTCTTGTTCGACGACTGGAGAAGGCAGGGCATAGGGTCCAGTGCGTAAAAATAGGCAAGGACAGCCACATTATTGAACTGTGGAAGGACGTACAAGAAGAAATCTGGCGGGAGGATGCCGCAACGATGGCAAAAGCCCGGCTCCTCGACGAACACACTCCCAAATGGGCACAGAAAACATTAGATTCCCATGAGGCATCGCTAGAGGTGCGGATCGTTGCGCAGAAAGTGCTGTTACGTGAGGAATTCCCCGGCATCGATTTCGACGACCCAGAGGATTGCTATCAGATCCTATTCCAAGACTTCGGCTCAATGCGGCGTGGCGTATCCCTCCAAGCTCGTGCTGAAAACCTTGAGGCTACCAAGGAACTCGAGCGCAAGATGGCAGAGGGTATTCTAAAGGGTTCCATTCGCCCCATCCATCGCTTACCTAAAAACTACGTTAGAGCATGGTTTCTGGCCAAAACAGGCGTGTTAAACCTGCTCGACGGCCAAAGATACAGCAACCAAGATCCACGGGCGATCGCGGTTAAAAAGGCAGCGCTTTATTACGCTAACGAAATCCATTACTGGTTACGGCTTCAAATCAAGCCAGGACAGACTCCAGTAGACATCTGCAACAAACTATTGGGGAAACTGGACATTGAAAAGAAGAATGGAACCTTGGAAGTTGCCAGACCAGGACGACGCGGTGAGCAGTCAGATCGCTTCTATTGCGTCAATTTAGAGATTAGTCCTGTCAGAGCTAAGCTGCTCAAAGCTGCACAGCAGAAGCTTTCTAGCCCCGTATCCACGATTCGATCAGATCAAGATCCTACTGATCTACAAATCGTGGATACAGCCCCCAACTCCCCATCTTTCGAGGGTTTGCCCCCAGATATTGCAGATGAATATCGAACCGCATGGCAAACTTGTACCTCCAATAAAGATAAGAATGCAATCAGGGAATCTGTGGAAGGGTTTGCCGAAGAGGTGCGGAGGCAAGCAGCATGACCCATCCATCCTTCCAGGTTGGGGATTGCGTCCTCACCCGTTGTGGGTCTGGCACCATCGAGAGGATCAACTCCTACGGTGAACCTATAGTGCGCGGCGACGGCGAAGACCCTATGTTTTATGAAAGATTCTCCCCGGTATCAAATGTCAAGCGGGTTGAGGTGTCGCGACAGCAGAGTTGACGGGTTAAAGACATAGACCGCAACGACAACATCAGATCGCAACGACAATTTCGGATCGAAATGACAACATCAGATCGCGACGACAATTTCGGATCGCGACGACAACATCAGATCGTAGGGACAGCAGCAGGACTCAACGACCCTGTAGGATCGCTTTTACCAGACACACGCTATGAGAAAGCTAGGAGGCAGACTTACTAGAACGGTTCGTTGCTACCCGTTTGCGATAGCTATCGGTTCTGATTTCCACAATCAAGGCATGATGCACTAAACGGTCTACGGCGGCGACCGTCATCATGGAATCGCTAAAGATGGTATCCCAGGCACTGAAGGGTTGATTGGCCGTGATGAGTAAGCTTTTGCGCTCATAACGGTGGGCAATCAACTCGAAGAGGACACTGGTTTCTGCTTCGGACTTTTTGACATAACCCAAATCATCCAGCACGAGCAAATCAAAGCGGTCCAGCTTCTTGAGGGCCGCTTGTAGGTTTAGATTGAGTTTGGCTTGCTGGAGGGACTGTACCAGGGCGAGGGATGGAAAGAACTTGACGCGTTTACCAAACTCCACCATACGACGGGCCACACCACTGGCTAGATGCGTCTTTCCTACCCCTGAAGCCCCGAAAATCAGACAGTTCTCCCCCCGCTCCAACCACCCTGGGTCATCCGCCAGGTTCATCAGTGGAGCCGGATTGAAGTTCGGGATATGGCTCCACTCAAAGTTGGAGAGGGTTTTTGCGTTTGGCAGTTGGGCCTCGCTGAGGGCGCGCTTGAGTCGGGTATTCCAGCGGTGTTGCACCTCCAATTCGCACAGTGCCAGCAAGAACTGGGCGTGCGACCATCCTTCCTGCATCGCCTGTTGTTCGAGTTCCTCCCACTGAGCCAGCATATGGGAGAGGTGCAGTTGCTTGAGGTAAAGACTGAGGCTCTGGTAAGGGCTGATGGGGGGTGTCACTAACTCGGGGGCTGAGGAGTTGGTCATAGCTGGAGAGTTCGTGTTGGGTGACGTTCACCTGCCGAATGGGAGGTCGTTGTAGCAATTGGAAATGCTCTTGTAAGCCCACCAATGTCAGGGTTTTGGCGTCCAGTTGTGTGTGCAAGTAGTGAGCAACGGCACCTTCTTTGTCCTGGGTCGCGGCAAT
>NZ_JAMPLB010000132.1:0-7761 GCF_039962325.1 Leptolyngbya sp. PL-A3 | reverse complement strand
AAGCCAAGAGTATCTTTCGCTATGGTTTCGACCACCTGCGTCAAATCCTACTGAATCTGGAGTTATTCATCGATGAGTTTTTCCACGTCCTTCAATTTTTGTCCTGTACCTAGGTCATGGGCATAATCCCCTGCATGGACCAGGTTTCCATAGATGAAGTTGACAGGATTATTAATTTCATGAGCAACACCTGCAACCAGTTGTCCCAGACTCGACATTTTTTCGGTTTGGACGAGTTGTGCCTGAGTGTGTTGGAGTTTGTGCAGTAGCTGCTCCTGTTGTTGTGTTTTTTCCCGTAGCTCAATCTCAGATTGCCGTAATGCCATTTCAGTTTGTCGGCGCTTGATGCCAAAAGCAATCTCTTGTGACACCAGTGCTAAAGCGTCTAAAGTGTCAGGTGATAGAGGTTGGCGCGCAAACATTGCCATCACTCCCAATAATTGATCTTCAACGATCAGAGGATAACCCGCGAAGGCAATCATACCCTCCCGTTTTGCCCATGCCTTATCGCCTACGCGAGGATCATCTAAGACTGAATTGGTGAGGTGGGGTTGGCGCTCTTGAGCAATGAGACCAATTTTGAATTTTCCAATCGGAACACGAGCGTGATCTCCATTAATGTGAGTGTATAGTCCTGAGCTCGCTTGTAGTTCTAATAGATTTTCTTGCTCATCTGCAAGCCAGATACGAGCAAATGCAGCATCAAGGTGGGAGACCATCGCCTCTGTACAATTATGCAGCATGTTTTGAAGAGTTTTGCTGCGCGTAAAGGAGGCATCAACCTCGGCTCGAAATGCTGCTAAGCTTAATTGTTTTTGTAGCGCGATTTCTGCTTGTTGACGTTGAGTAATGTCATGCAAAAATAGTGTAAAAATTCTTTCATCTGCTACTTCTAGTTCGGAGAATGAAGCTTCGACCGGAAAGAAGCTCCCATCTCTACGGCACGCCAAATTTGAGCTTCGCTCTCTCAGTTCCTGTGTATTGCTAGCACTCTTGTTAGATGATGTTGAAAATCCATGGGGCAGCAGCAGGTCAAGTGGCTTGCCGAACACCTCCTGAGCTGTGTAGCCAAACATTATTTCAGCTGACCGATTAAATAAAGTAATCTTCTGTTCATCATCAACTGAAATAATGGCATCACTGGCTGTATCAAGAATACCTGCGACTCTAGCCTGGGAAACTTGCAATTGCTCATTTAACTGCTGGAGCTTCGTAGGGTTTGGCAGGGCGAGAACTTTTGGAATGAGTGGGATTAACTCAATTGCAGTAAATACAGAAACTAAGGCGGTGATCGCCTTCATTCCTCCCGAGAGCCAGTAGGTGGGATACCAGAGTGTCCAAATTTCCAGGATGTGCGTTGTGCCACAGGAGATAATAAATACTCCAAACAGCAGAAAGATCCACTTAAACGGCAAATCTTTTCGTTCACGAACGAAATAGAAAAGAGCAAGGGGAATGGAGTAGTACGCAAGGGCAATTAGAGCATCAGCGGTAACGTGTAGCCCAACGAGCCCTGTCTTCCAGAGATAACAATGCCCATGTGGGACAAACGGCCCCATACTAAAAATGGCTTTGAGGAAATCAAACATGTACTTGAATTAGCAAAGAGCTTGCTTGGTTCGACAAAACTTTAAGTTTCTAAGCTCCAGTGTTCCCAAACTGACCTGAGATAAGACATTGGGGTCGCTCCCATTTCCGCAGAGATACAGCCATTCCAGATGTACAGTGACTTTTTAATTTGCTATGGAGCCACATTAGTAACATTCAAGCAGCATATCTAAACCCGCCTTGCTGTTCTATTTTGAAGCATCTTAGGATTTTTATAAAATCAAAACCTGTGGCTTTTATAGGAGAGGGCGGCTCCGCCGCCCTCTCCTATAAAAGTTATGCAAGTACTCCTGCAATAGAAAAAAATGCTTTGGAGAAACTGGTATGTTAACCCCAATGTAATCCCTGAGCAGGTAGCGAGACAGCTTAAAAAATTATGGAATGGTTACCCTTCGCAACAATAGCCTATCTGGTTTGGTCCATTGCAACCTTAACCAGTAAAGTTCTGCTCAGCCGCTATACTTCCAGCTTAGTCGTCTATACCGTATCGCTTGGTCTTGTCAGCCTTCTGCCATTACTTCTAGTTCCTGTGCGTGGGTTAACGATCCCAAATCCTGGACTTTTATGTATGGCACTTGTCGGAGGAATGCTCTACATCACGGTAATCATGCTCTACTTCAAGGCGTTGTCCTTGGAAGAAGCATCGCGAGTGATTCCGCTATGGCGTTTTACGCCGATTTTTGTCCTGCTTCTTTCCGGCTATCTGATCGACGAGCACCTGACTCACTACCAGCTCATTGCGTTTGTGCTGCTTGTCCTAGGTGGCTTTGGAGTTTCAGTGAAGCGCATAGGAGATACTTTCAAACTCAGTCCAGCTTTCTACTGGATGTTGTTTTCTAGTCTGGTTGGGGCCATCTACAATGTCTTAATCAAATTCATCTACCTTCGCCTTCCTTACTACGATGGTTTTACTCTTATTCGGTTTGGGGCTACCCTCACGGCCTTAGCCGTTCTCTCCATTCCCAAAAATCGTTTGGTATTGTTCAATTCTCTTGCGTCGGTTAGTAATTCCATCAAAGCTCTGATTTTATTCAATGCTGTTCTTGACCTCATTGGGCTTGCCTTCTTGAACTTTGCCCTTTCCCTGGCACCCGTCACTCTGGTCAATGCATCCGCTGGAATCCAGGCTGTTTTCGTGCTGTTCTTTTCCACAGCCATTTCCTGGAAGTTCCCTCATGTTCTCAAAGAAGACATTGATCGAAGGACTTTGACCTAAAAACTGGGGGCGATCGCTTCCATCGTTGTAGGTGCTGCACTGCTAGCATTAGCAGGTTGAGGGAATACCTGCGTATTGACGTTGCTAAATGGAACTACGTCATTTTCAGGAGATGGTGATAGTACTCTGGGTCTCGGATAAAGCCTTGGCTTTCATAAAGCTTCTGGGCAATGTGATTATCGATTTGCGTTACCAAGGTGATACGTACAGCTCCGCTCTCTTTTGCGTACGCCTCTACCGCATCCACTAGTACGCTGAGGCGGAAATCCATCATCTATGTTTTTGTGTAGGGTGCGAAGCACCCTACACAAAAACATAGGTTGCGAACTTAGGCCGCAGCCTACTAGTCTTGTTGCAATACCTGCAAATGCGTCCCCCATAGGTTCCCGATACTCGCACTTGACTCATCACAAAAATGCCATTACCGACAGAATATACGCTGTTCCGCTTATCACAGGAATAGGCAGCAACATAACAGCCTAGGCATTCCCTAAAAGCATTCACTGTTGGTATATAAAAGTCTTCAGGAAGGATGACCCGTTCCGGTTCTAAATTCTGACTGACAGGAAACTGTAAGGTTTGAGCTGGCTCTGGAAGCAACGCTTATAGCTTGCAGGTCATTCATACTCAGACTTCATCCTGGCGGTTTCTTTAAATTTAGCCGTGAAGGTTGATCGCCAGTATCTATTATTTCGTAGACTTGCCAACTCAGGATAAAGAGCAATACCTTCTAATCGAGGAGTTCTAATTTGGAACGCGTTCATTTCTTCCTCAACCAATCTCCCAGTATTGTCCCACGATAAAACAGGTCTAAGTCAGTAGTCATAATCATACTCCTCATCAGGTGAGAGAGGTGGAAGAGGTGGGAGAGATGATCGGGAATTCCAAGAGCGATCGCCTCTCGAACAAACGCGACGAGTTGCTCTTTCGCGGACCCATCCCGTTTGATAGTAGGCGCTAAAACGATAATCTGGTGTGTAAACTTCTAGCCAATCATCGCTTCGTCCTCTTACATCCAAATCGGTGCCGTTCGGAACGGTGGCAATGATGTTAAAGATATTGCGTTGAGGTTCAGATCGCACATCCACCGATCCATCCCAATCTTCAGCGATCGTGCGACAGCGACTCGCCTCAGCAACGGAAGCAAAACTCAGCCAGGGTACGGCAAACGTGATTCCAATCAAGCTAGTTTTAGCTAATAATGCAGTCCAATTCATAAGAATTTCTTCAATGGGTAAAGTTCAAGGGGTGACTATAACTGAAGCTTAAATTTCTGCTTCAGATATCACTACCCCTGACTCGTCTCAAGCCATCGACTCATCCAGTCGAGTGAATCGATTGATAATGGAATTCCTACAATTGCGTGAGGTATCCGCGCCTCCGAATCAGTGATGCTGATTCCAGAATTAATAGAGGCGAGTCCATAAGAATGGTTCCAACTCTTACATCCCTGATGCTGATGCCCCAGACTGAGTGCATTTCATCTAAGGTTGTCCTTGATCAGTATCCTCACATTCACGGTGCTTTTGATGCTTAACGATACTCACACAGCAAAAACTCGCCCCCAAAACCCGAAACCACCGTTTCCTTATCAAAGTATTGAAGTTAGTTACAAAAACTCAAAAGCTCAATCCGTTCGTTTAAGTGGGACGTTAGTCATTCCAGCAGGGCAACCACCGTTTCCAACGGTCCTATTTATTACGGGGTCTGGGTTGCAAGACCGGGACGAGACAGTTTTCAACCACCGTCCCTTTGCAGTAATTGCTGATTATCTAGCTCGTCGAGGCATTGCCAGTTTGCGGGTTGACGATCGCAGTATTGGTCAATCGACAGGCAATGTTGAGAATGCTACAACAGTGGACTTTGCAACGGATGTAGAAGCAGGAGTCGCCTTTCTGAAAACTCGTGCTGAAGTTGCATCTAACAGAATTGGGCTAATTGGTCACAGTGAAGGAGGGGTGATCGCTCCGATGGTAGCAGCAAAACCAGAAAATGGCATTGCGTTCATCATTCTACTCGCTGGTACTGGGGTGGCAGGCGATCGCATCTTGCTAGAACAGCAAATGGCCGTTGCAAAAGCAAATGGAGCCACCTTCCAAACAATAGAGACACAGCGCAAGCTGATGGAAACAATTCTGCCAATCATTAAGACTAGCAACGAGACTAGGGATGTTCTCACAGACCGGCTAGTAACAGTTGCAAAGGAAATTGATCCTGAGACATCAGAGAACAAAATACGGGGCAATATGCAGCGGCTGACATCTGCTTGGATGCGATTTTTCATACGCTACGATCCGGCTCCTGCTTTAGCCAGGGTGAGATGCCCTGTACTTGCCTTGAATGGTGCAAAGGATGTCCAAATCACCCCTCAACTTAATTTGACAGTAATTGAACAAACCTTGAAGCAGGCAGGGAATCAGGACTTCAAAACGGTAGAACTTCCTGGACTCAATCATTTGTTCCAAACCGCTCGAACAGGCTCACCAAGCGAGTACGAAGAAATAGAAGAAACGTTCTCACCAACTGCTCTCAAACTAATTGCTGATTGGATCGAGCAAAAGGACAGGAGGAGCTAGTAGAAGCATTGCAAATAACCTTTCTACACAACGAAGCCGACTTGCTCCGAGATATGTCTGTTTGATGTAGTTGATGTTATCCAACCAAACCTAAACTTTGCTGCAAGGAGTGTGCATGAAACGGAAACAATCCAATCACAAAACATTGAGAGCCCAAGATAGATACACGATACTGAGGCTTACTACTAAGCCGGACACGTTCGGTCAGCGCTATCTTAATTCATCATTTGTGTGGCTCTCTCTTATGCTCCTATGGGCTACTATGGATGTGCTCCACGCAGCAATTCCTTCAGGCGGACGTCCTATAGAGCCGAATACATGGATTACGCACGTAGTGTTCACATTGGTGGGCTTAGTTGCAATCTGGTGTATGCAGCGGAGCGGTTTTCCCGCAGCGTGGGATAGTCGCACTTCACCTAGACAACGACTGTTACTTCCTATTCTTGTAGGCATAACTTTCGGTGTCTGCGCCATTTTAATCGACCAAATAACAGGAGCCACAAGTATTCTGACAGCTAAAATGGGAAACGATTTCAATGTTGGTTTTCCAGGGTCCTTGTTCGTTTACACAGGAGGAGCGATCAAACTAGAGTCCCTGTTTCGTCTAATACCCATTCCGATCCTTCTTTGGCTTGGATCTTCTGTTCTTCTGAAAGGCCGCGCACAGAACAAAATCTTTTGGACCTTGGCTGTGCTCACTTCTGCCGTTGAGCCGCTCATTCAGGGCATTCCGCTCATGCAGTTAGCAGGTGGTGAGATTGGAATTTTCGCCTTTTTTGCTTACGCAGTTCATGCTTATGCCTTCAACTTCGCTGCGGCAGTCTGCTTCCGCTCCTATGGCTTGCTAGGCGCCATTCTCGTACGTTTCGGCAATTATATGATCTGGCACATCGGGTTCGGTTTCTACCTCCAGTATCTAACGAGCTAGTTGGCAAATTACCTCGCAATTCACTCAACTTCGTGCTGAAGTGTGAGTAGAAGGAAGACGTAATCAGCCATCTGCAGACCATCCCAAGAGTTATCGACTGTATCACGGATAAATGCTTCAGTCTCTTGAGCACTCCATCCTATAGCTTGGGTCCGTTGTAGAAGGGTTTCAGTTAAAAGAGCCTGAGGAATTGGATATTTTTTGACAACTTCACGAAGTAGCTCCGGCTCATCCAAGAAAGTACTCAGGTCGGGACGAACATACCAATCAGCTTGCCTCTCATCAAAATCAGGAGGAGGGGCCGTAAGGTAAATGGCGTCAAGTGCATCTACTACGTGGAGCCAACCAATTTCGTTAGCCAGAAATAGCCAATCTTCCTCTTCACCCTCTAAAACTCTTGCGTCTCTCTCAGCCTCAGCACTGATAGGGTTGTAGACTCCTGCCTCCCAAGCCAGTGCCTGCTGTTCCTGATTCTGGAGAAGATCCTGCTGGATAGAGCCTTTAATAGCCACCTCAGGCTTTACGCTCCGAGAAGTAATGGCCTGCTCTTCTTGTCGCTTAGCAGCAGCCTTTCGAGAGCCAGGCGACTTTGATGCGTTGGTTCCAAATCCTTTTGCCATATAATTTCCTTAAGCTGGTTTAAAGATAATATTTAAACTCTTCCTTAAGCAAGTGTAACGCGCATCCTACGCTTCTAATCAAGGCAAGATTGCAGCCAAAGGAGCCAAAGTGGTCATTCTCCCGCGCAAGGATGCGGTGATTTGGCAGCATGGCAATCGCAAAGGCAAACCGCATTCACGGGATGAGAATCTGCGTGCGATTCGTCAGCATGGACGCAAACGCTGGAAGCAAGATTCTGGCTATCATCGTCGCTCGATCGCAGAAACGACTATGTTTGGCTTGAAGACGATTTTTGGCGGCAATCTAAGTGCACGTGAATTTGACAACCAGGCAGTTGAACTGTTCATCAAGTGCGCTGCGCTCAACCGGATGATCCAGATGGCTAAGCCCGATAGCTATAAGGTTGAAGATTAATACCAAGACGATCGCAGGGCACGCGGTTTTCGGGCTTCGATGCCCATACTAAGAATTGCTGCTTACGCGCTCCAGATATGGTGGGCTTGCGTAAGCCCTGATTTAGTGGTTGGTTAAACATCAATGCTCCACTGTGTAACGGAAAACAATGGCCTCAAGCGATGGAATCTTGATATGAATTAGCAAAGATGCGACTAGCGATTACCTAACTTTGCCCCAAATCTGATGAGGGTTGAGATCGCTTCTTCACTTAATCCTTTTACTCCTGCAATATTCATCCCTTCATAACCCTCTTCCATCCTTCTCGCGAGAAATAAATCAAAATAGAAGAATGTTTCTGTTGCCATCTTTAAGGGTATGGTTACGCCGCGTGAAGCTCGTCCAACGCTCCGATTCGT
>NZ_JAMPLB010000131.1:0-7859 GCF_039962325.1 Leptolyngbya sp. PL-A3 | reverse complement strand
GGAAACATGCTGAGTGACAGATGGCTTGAGCCGCTTGATGGGACGACTGTCACGAGCGGTTCTGAGGGGAGGGGGACACGGTGACGTGTTCCCTCTTACCCGACTTGCTGTCACCAAATGCAATTAGAGCAAATCCAATGATTGAAACAACAATTTCGGGGTCTGAAACAACGCAACTACGTTGAACAATGGAGATTGATTTGGGATATACCCAAAATTCTTAGTACAGAGTAACTATTCGCAATCTCTTCTCCTGAAAGGGTTTCAACCTAATTGCATCTGGTGACAGCAACCCTTTAAGCGGGCTAGATACAAAAGCAAGGGATGAGGTTGTTGGCCCTTTCACCTTACCATTGACCTATTTTTGCGACACAACCGCTACCTTTGTCCCACCTAAGACAGGTCATCTGAACCATTTTTATTAGTGATGCTCAATTGCTTCCACAGCGGCTAGATATCGCTCTTTAATTGCTTTGCGATCTAACTCCTCCACAATTTCCTTTTGGCTGCCGCGCTCAATCATATCGGCGTGACGCCGCAACGTGATTTGGTCTGACGTTCGGTGGGTGAAAGATGCGACGACAGAGATTGCCTCTAACAGCCGCATCGTGACAGCAACACTCGACTGTCCATATTGTCGAATTTGATTAAAAGCAGCATCCGTTACATCTGTAAAGGTGATAGGTTCAGCAATAACGCAAAGCTGGTTGTTGTGGTCGTAGCGGTAAGGAGAAGGAATTTCTCGTTGGGCAAAATGACAGAGAGCAGCATTCAACTGGTCAATACAGCGGATGGCAGTAAACGGATCATTAATTCCCGGGGAAAGTGCCCGGACTGCAATTTCAACCAGTTGATCGATCGAAAACTCAATATCTTGCTGCTCGGTACGCTGTGAACCCAATACAAAAGCATTGTTGATTTGGGCGATAAGCTGCTTGTTTACCTTTTCTTCAGGCAAAACGCGTACCAGTTCACTGCCTTTGACGACAAAGCGACCAGGGCGTTGCTGAACCCGTAACAACAGCTTTTTGTCTGTGGCAATTTGCATCAGTCGTTTGTCATCAATCGCTTGAACGTAACCACTCTTACCTGCCTTAATAGAACAGGAAACGCGATCGAACTCGAGTGAAATATCGGCAATGCGTTGCTCCTGCTGTTTTGGAGCACTGCGTCCAATCTTTCCAGGAAAGAGTCTATCGATCGCATCATCGAGATCTCTACCCACTTTTTTGATCACCTGATCGACCTGAATCGATGAGGCGGAGTGATGAATGAAGTAAATTAATACACCAATGCTGGCGATCGCCAAGCCAATTCCACAGGTTACTGCACTGTGTGGCACAAACTCATTTTCTTCTACACCATTAATCGTTCGCAGCACCATTAAGCTGTATACAAATGTAGAAATAAAGGTTCCCAGCACCACCTGATTACCCGTGTCTTGCATAAAGTTACGCAGCAAGCGCGGACCAAACTGAGAAGAGGCAAGCTGAAGGGCGACAATCGTAATAGAAAAAGCCGTGGTGGCAACGCTCACCATGGAACCCGCAATTGCAGAAAGAATGGCGCGTGAGCCGTTAGGGCCGAGGGAATAAGCCCAGCCTAACTCCCCAATAATGGTCGTTTCTCGACTCTGGTCGATGGCAATGGTGATAAACGACAGCCCGATCGCCAGTACCACCATGAGGGTTGGCACAAACCAGAAACTGGAATGTAAAGAGTTCCACAGTTTGCTTAATTTGGCGTATTTCATCGATCATTCTGAGCCGGGTTGTGATTCGTTGAAGATCCATTACCCTCTCTAGCGCCATTGCGTTGAGAGTGGATCTCAGCCAACTGTCTGAGGGCGTGGCTGATACTGCGCGGCTTCGGAACTTCGCTGGTTCCGGCGGGCCAGCCTTCTCGTTGACGGGCGCGATCGCCATCACTAGCTTCGGTTTGGTCATGGAACAAAATCTGTTGGGTTGGGAAGGGTAGATCGATCCCGTTCGCTGTCAGCTTATTTTTAATGTTCGTCAAGACGCGGTCTTGCAAGTCTAAGACATCAGCCCGCCGGGGCGGTTCCACCCACCAGCGAGCGCGAATGTTAACGGTACTATCGGCCAGTCCTACCACGATCGCATCAGAAGCAGGATTTTCTAACACGCCATCCGTTTCATGAATTGCCTCTAGAATTAATCGTTTGGCAGTATCAATATCATCACCATAGCCAATACCAATGTCGTACTCCAGGCGACGATTTTCAAATGCCGTGTTAACCGTGACTGAGTTCGTGAATAGCTCTGAATTGGGAATCACAATGCGCCGACCATCATAGGTTCTAATCGTTGTTGCGCGTGTTTGAATTTGTTCGACGGTTCCCTCAAAGTCCTTAAATACAATTTGGTCGTCAATCTGAAACGGCTCAGTCAGAAGGATCAAAATACCCGCTAAAAAGTTTTGCAGAATGTCTCGAAAGGCAAACCCAATGGCAACCCCACTGATTCCCAATAGCTGAACGAGATCGCTTGCTTTGAGAGATGGAATGACGATCGACAGAGAAATAAATAATCCTGCCAGAATCGTTACGCCTTGAGCCAATCGCCCCAGCACTAATCCCAGATTGCGAGCTTGGCGACGATCGCGAGTGAGCTTCCTCACCGTTCGCTTAATCACTCTGGCGATGAGGAAAAATATCGCAAAGACGATGAACGCCAGCACAATATTAGGCAGCAAGGCAAAAAAGCCGTTTGCCATTGCCTGAATTTTGTCCCATACAGTAGATAGTTCTGCGTTCATTACATTCTCTAAGCTGCAACCAAACCTTACGCAGAATAGGCAAAACTGGCTTCTATCTTAGGGGGAGCGATCACTTTGTCGCAGGTTCTGGATTTCAGAGCGCAATGCAATAATCTCAGCTCGCAATGCATCGATCGATTTTGCTCCGACTAGCTCAGCTTCTTCGTTATCTGCATCTTGCCCGACAAAAAATGTTGCTAGCGTTGCAGTCACATAGCCAAACATTGCAAAGGCATATAGCGCTAGCAGAAAAAACAAGATGCGACCTTCTGCCGTTTGTGGACTGTAATCAGCTCCCATGGTAGTCATTAGCATCGCTGTCCACCATAGAGCGGTGCCATAATGATCAAGTCCAGACGCATTTGGTGTTGCTTGTTCAAAGGTGTACATCCCAGCCGCACCTGCAAAGGTAACGATCACGGTTAGCAGCACGACATAGCCAAACCCGCGCCGGGAAAAATTTGCAGCTAGCGATCGCATACTGCGATTGGTTCGCGTCAGCACCCGCAGCAGCTGTAAGCCGCGCATTGCCCGCGTTGTTTGCAGCACCCGGAGAACTCTGACAATTCTCAACGTTCTGAGTGCGGGAAGCAGCAGTGAGATTGCAGTTAGCCATTGCGCCTTGAGATAAGCCACTTTGTGAGGAGCCAGGAGCAGCTTAACGCCAAACTCGATAATAAACACGATCCAGATGGTGATGCTTAAACCTTCTAGCAATGGATTTAAGCTATAGGTCAGTTCCAGCACAAACAGGGCTACCCAGAGAAAGCTGAGTACCAACATTGGTACATCGAGCCAGTCTTCAATCTGCTGCAAAATCTCAGAACGTTCGCGTTCGAGGGCTGTTTTTTCAGGAAGCTTTGGTGAATTCATCCGTAGGTTAATTAGTTAAGCGCAGGTGTTTCTAACACAGTAACTTCGACCAATGGGGTGACATTGAACCCTTGCTGCAACAAGCGAGTTTGAATCAATTGAGTCAGGTCCGCACGAATTTGTTCAGCTGATCCCGGGATGTTAGGCTGGCGCTGAACATAAACCAAACACAGCAACGTCTCCTGTCCCGGAATATTGGCCCCAGTAAAGCGAACATTGGATTCTACGAGCTTGGCTAAATTGCTTTGCTGTACTATCTGGCCTGATTGAAGCGACGCTGTCACCAGATGCAATTAGCCCTAATTCGGAGCCTGAAACAACATAAATTCGTTACTTGGCCGAGGCTAATGTGGAAAATGACGGCATTTTTTAGTACAAAATAACTGTGATGTAACCCTTATAGGATAAAGGTTACAGCCTAATTGCACTTTATGACAGCGTCGCTTCAATCAGGCCATCCCCAGCGATGCCGCCCCGCATGTCCGAGAGCGGCGCGGGGGAGAAGGCGTTCCCCCGGTCCTCCTTCGGTACAACAACAGGTTTGCCAGAATACTTACGGGGTCAAGGGGGATGACTCTAGAGGGGCGTAATCGCCTAGGCAGCCACTTAGGTATCGGCTAGGATGACTCCTCACCAGCATGGTAGTCGGCGTGCCTCCTATGAGGCCTGATTGAAGCGACGCTGTCATAAAGTGCAATTAGGCTGTAACCTTTATCCTATAAGGGTTACATCACAGTTATTTTGTACTAAAAAATGCCGTCATTTTCCACATTAGCCTCGGCCAAGTAACGAATTTATGTTGTTTCAGGCTCCGAATTAGGGCTAATTGCATCTGGTGACAGCGTCGCTTCAATCAGGCCGAGACGGGGTAATTTCTCTTCTACCAGCGACCTCAAAGCGCAAATTCTTTCCTTTATTGACTACTTCAACCAGACAATGGCCAAGCCCTTTCAATGGACATTCAAAGGCAAGTTGCTAGCGTTCTAAATCATAGGTCTATTCATGCCGCAGAGTACTAGTCAATTAAAAGCCAATATTCCGTGCTCATGAACTATGCAACATTAGCTTCTTATGTGGATTTTAGAAGTGTTTGCATAACAGACACTAAGGCTTTCATTTGTATAGGTTTGCTCAAATATATATTAGCTCCAGCATTAAGACACCGTTCCTGATCCCCAGGCAAAGTTAATGCGGTCAACGCAATAATTGGAACTTCCTCCAAAGGGGAATGCTGCCGAATTTGATGTATCGCCTCCAGCCCATCCATTTTTGGCATTTGAATATCCATCAAAATTAAGTCAGGAGTTTGGGCTTGTGCTATCGCAACTGCTTGATAGCCATCGTGAGCCATCACAACTTGATATCCCTTAGCTTCCAAATATGATACTAATGTTTGCTCATTCGCTTCATTATCCTCTGCCAACAGAACGAGAGGAGAGCCATGCACTACTGTTTCAAGCGGAATCTCTAGACCTATCTCATCATTGCATACACTGGGTGATGAATGTGCCCTGTGCTGTGTACCTATCAATTTTGGTTGAGGTAAGTATATCGTAAAACAACTTCCTTGCCCTAATTGGCTATCAAGGGTAATCCAACCACCATGCAGATTCACAATACGCTGAGATAGCGCTAGCCCAAGTCCTGTACCTTGATACTGACGGTTCAGATTGCTATCGATTTGTACAAAGGGCTGAAATAAGCGTTCTTGATTTTCAGAGGAAATTCCAATACCAGTGTCACGCACTGAAATACAAAGATAAGGATTTGGAGAAGTAAAGTACTCCCCATCACTTTGTTTTAATATTTCATCAGGACGCCTGACAGTTATTTCCATCTGAACGTATCCTTTTTCGGCAGTAAATTTGACTGCATTATTAAGAAGGTTAATTAGCACCTGACGCATGCGGCGTTCGTCAAAATGAAAATCTTCTACTGCATTAGATAGGTACGAATCAAGAGTAATTTGCTTGTTGAAAGCCGCTTGCCTAACGAACATGAGACTGCTTTCACAGAATTTTTGTATGGATACATCAGCAAGCTCTAACTCTAAATGGCCGGATTCAATTTTAGACAAATCCAGAATGTCATTAATCAATTCCAGTAAGTGTTCACCACTTCTTTCAATCGTAGTAACCATCTTTCTCTGGCGCTCATTCAATGGGCCACAAATTTCTTCCTTTAAGCTCTCAGACATTCCTAAAATGGCGTTCAAAGGAGAACGAAGCTCATGGCTCATATTCGCTAAAAATTCATCTTTTAGCTTGGTGGCACGATCTAATTTAAGATTCACTTGCCCCAACTGCTTGACCGTCTTTCGTAGTTCTAGCTGACTGACAATCTGCTGGGCAAGCACCTTCAATGTCTCTAACTGATCACAGGTAAGTGTTCGAGGAACATGATCCATAACACATATGCTTCCTAACGCCAACCCTTCAGCTGTAGTCAAAGGAGCACCTGCATAAAAGCGTATACCGGGATATCCAGTTACAAAAGGATTATTCGCAAAGCGAGGATCTTGAGTTAAGTCTGGGACTACTAATAGATCTGACTGCAAAATGGTATAGCTACAAAAAGCAGAATCTCGACTGTTTTCAGTTGTAGTTAAGCCAATGTGAGATTTGCACCACTGGCGATCGTGGTCAATAAAGCTGATTAAGGCGATAGGTATATTACAAATGTAAGAGGCTAGTCGCGTTAAGTTATCGAAAGCTTCCTCGGCTTCAGTATCGAGGATGTTATAACCTAAAAGAGCTTCAATCCGTTGACTTTCATTCTCAGGAATGGGAGCTTTGCTCATAACTGGATTACACCGAAACTGGGTTAGAGGAATTCTCTGCATGTAGTCCTAGTCTTCCCATTACGGTGTTTTATACTTCAAATTGAATCTAATTAATGATGCATGAGGGTCAGTTTACAACTCTCACGAGAGAGAAGTAATTTCTCAACGAAAGAACAAGGCTTTGAGGCTTTGTGAGTTTCCAAGAACCCACCTACTTTTTTCGGTAGTCCACTTTTATAAAGGATAAAGAGAAATAGAGACTCTCAGCGACTAGAGGCTTAAGTGCGAATCCGTGCATTGTAATGATGGATACAATTTAGTTTGCTAACGTTAGCAATCGCTCACAACTCCTTGCTGCTGGGCACCAATTATCGAAAACCTAAAAGTTTCACAAAATTTAGATAGAGATAACGGCACTTTGCGAGCCTTTAAAGTAAAACGTCTCGCGGGATAGATGCACAAATCTTATTTTTAAGCAGCCACCGTAATTGATATTTGATTACTGAACAACACTTAAAATTGATGATTTTGCTCCATATCTTAAATGAATTGGAAATTTATAGAAAGAGGCACTATTTATCCCTCCCCCCTGCATTGTTGGCTTCCAAAGAGAAATGATATTGTGCAACCTCAGTAAGTCCATTTACTTGCAAAAGGTATAACAACTACAAGTAAATAGCCTGGTGTATTTACATCTTGGAAGCAGTAGCTTATGGGTCTAAGTAGCAGATTTTTCTACACGATGGGGTTATTATTGCTTGTGCAAACGCTGTCAGCATGCACTGCCCCTGCAGATCAAAGAAGCTCTCAACAATCTACATCTTCGACACAACAAACAGGTTCTGCGGATCAAATTGTGCTGGCAATCGGGGGTGAAAGCGAAGAAGGATATGATCCTACTCTTGGGTGGGGACGTTATGGTTCCCCATTATTTCAAAGCACTTTACTACAACGCAATGAGAACTTGGAATTAGTCAATGACCTTGCGACAGATTACAGCGTTAGTGAGGATCGCAAAGTTTGGACCGTCAGTATTCGTCAAGACGCTGTTTTCTCGGATGGAAAGCCCGTTACTGCTGAAGATGTAGCCTACACGTTCAACAAAGCAGCGGAAAGCGGCGGTTTAACCGATGTAACGGTGTTGGATGAAGCTGTGGTGCTCGACGCTGATACGGTGGAGTTGCGCCTGAAAGAACCTCAAAGTACATTCGTTAACCGTCTGGTTACTCTGGGTATTGTGCCCAAACATGCTCACGGTACCAATTATGCCCGTAGCCCCATCGGCTCAGGGCCTTATCGCTTGGTGCAGTGGAATGAGGGCCAGCAATTGATTGTAGAAGCCAATCCCACCTACTACGGCGAAGCGCCTGGAATCAAGCGTCTGGTATTTTTATTTGTGGAGGAAGATGCTGCCTTTGCGGCAGCA
>NZ_JAMPLB010000130.1:0-7894 GCF_039962325.1 Leptolyngbya sp. PL-A3 | reverse complement strand
TGGCTCAAACGTGGGTGTTAAACGTTCAGCTTTTAGAATAGAAGCCTGAAAGCCAGTGATAACAGGGATGATAGAAAATATTAAGAAGCTCTCAAATGACCTTTAGAGGGCTGGTATCAACACCTCAAACCGTTCTTGAATGAACGTAGCCGTCGCTTATGGGCTGCCACAGAAGCAGAGGCTTTGGGGTACGGTGGCATTCTTGCTCTCCAACGGGCAACTGGATGAAGCCAGAATACCATTCGTGCCGGATTGAAAGAATTGAGAGGGGAGTCCACACCGTTGCCTGCCCCTGAACGAATTCGCCAAGTTGGCGATGGACGCAAACGAGTCGAAGAGCGAGAACCTCTGATTTTAGAAGCGCTGGACCGTTTAGTCGAACTCGCCAGTCGGGGAGAACCCGAATGTCCGTTGCGCTGGACATGCAAGAGCGTCAATCAACTGGCAGATGCTTTGCAAGCACAAGGGTATAGCGTTTGTGCCATGACAATGTACACGCTGTTGGTGGAGATGGGTTACAGTTTGCAGAGTAATCGCAAGACCCAAGAAGGCAAGCAACATCGGGACCGCGATAGGCAGTTTCACCACATTGCCCAACAAGTGGAAGCATTTCAACGTCGGCATCGACCCGTGATCTCGATTGATACCAAGAAGAAGGAGAACGTGGGTCAATTCAAAAATGGTGGACAAGAATGGCAACCCCAAGGGAAACCCATTCCTGTCAAGACTCATGATTTTCCGAGTCAAGGTGAGGGTAAAGCGATTCCCTATGGCATTTATGACTTGACTCAGAACCAGGGATGGGTGAATGTTGGCATTGACCATGACACCGCAGAATTTGCGGTTGAATCGATTCGACGTTGGTGGCAGCACCTTGGACAACTCCAGTATGACCGCAGTCGGCATCTGTTGATTACGGCGGATTGTGGTGGAAGTAATGGCTGTCGCAATCGATTGTGGAAGTTGAAGTTGCAAGAGTTGGCGGATGAAACGGGTTTGACGTTACATGTCTGTCATTCTCCACCCGGTACCAGCAAGTGGAACAAGATTGGACATCGCTTGTTTTGCCACATCACAACGAACTGGCGAGGGCAGCCGTTAACCAGTTTGGAAACTGTCATCAACTTAATTAGCAACACCACAACTCAAACAGGCTTAGAAGTTCGGACGCAATTGCATAACAATCTTTATCCCACGGGAGTTCAAGCGACGGATGAACAGTTCAATGCAATTGCCATCGAGCGGTGTCGCTTTCATGGAGAATGGAACTACCGATTTGTGCCGCTCAAGACTGCTTAGTTACTCAACTTATTTTTGTAAGTATCCTTAAGACCCGTAACACCGCACACATATCGGTATAGCTGGCTCCGCCACCGCCAAGTTCGATCGGCACACCTGCTGCAATCGATCTAGATGTTTTCAATCGAGCAATGTTATCACCAACAAATACATCAAGCTCATCTGCTTCTGTATCTCTAGCTGCAAACTTTTGTCCTAAAAATTTTGCCAAAGATGACCAATCCACGTCGTTCTGCTGCATCGTTACAGTAGTTTGTAGTTCCGACATCATCTTGTCTCCTGGTAATTCTGTAATGTGTTTAGACTATCTCTGCAAATTGCTCACGAACTTCATCAGTAATTGTGAAATGTTGAATCAAATGTTTGAGCGTTTGAGTTCGTCGCGATTGTAAAACTTCTCTGGATTCAGGATGGTGGGTAGTCAGTTGGGGATGCCGCTTCCCCACCAAACTGTTCGTGAGAGGCTAGCCTACTACAAAGAAATCTTTGTTTGTCATCGCTAAGCCAGTCGATATTTTGGCAATCTGAATCTCAGATGCCCCTCCGATGCCGTCAGCGTTGAAGTATACTACTCCAGTGCCTTTGTTGCAGATAAAGCGATCGCTTCTAAAACAACCAGACACTAAGGAACAAAACTCAACGCATGGTTACACCAGCACAATATCAGTTTGAATGGAGAAGCCAGCAGGCTTGTTCTCCAGCGTTGCAAACTGAGTAGACCCAAATGACAGGGCACCCGTCGTGCTGTTGTAGCTAAATTGGCTCAGAGAAGACACGCCAAAACTCGATTTAACAATTTCAATCTTGTCGCCTTCGCCGCGATTGAAGTCTTTGATCAGGTCAATACCTTCAGATTTAACGTTGAATCTGAATTTGTCTGTGCCTACACCACCTGTGAGAATATCATTGCCGTTTCCGCCAATCAGCACATCGTTGCCACTGCTGCCAGCGAGGGTGTCGTTACCATTACCTCCAGTAAGGGTGTCATTGCCACCACCTCCGAATAGGAGAGACCAGACATTGGGATCGGCAGTGAGGCGCTCATTCCCGTCATTACCAACGCGAACGTTATAGAATCCACCACTCCCGAACTCGATGCGCTCAATTCCAGTGAGCAGATCAGTCCCTTCGCTACTCGTGACGCGAACCGCCCCAGTAATGCTAAAAGAGGCGGTATATCCGGTGTAGGATCCGCTATAGGAGGCAATATCACGCCCTGTTCCACCAAAAATGGCATCGCTACCCGCTCCACCGTAAAAGATGTCATTACCACTCTGACCCGAAAGGTGATCGTCACCCGCCTTGCCTTGAAGGTAATTATCTAAGCTATTACCCGTGCCAATAAAGGAAGTCTCTCCGTTGTAGATCAGACTCTCGACGTTTTCAGGCAGGGTGTAGTTAATAGAGGCGAATACGGTATCCGTTCCTTGTGAGGCGAATTCACGTACAACGTCGCCACTACTATCAACAAGGTAAATATCGTCGCCTAAACCGCCAATCATAAGGTCATTTCCTGAACCACCATCGATGTAGTCGTGCCCAAAGTCATTCTGTGATAAGTCACCGTAAATCATATCGTCATCCGCACCTCCGAAGATGCGATCGTTACCACTGCCACCGTAGACTTCGTCTTTGCCTGCATCAGCATAGATGAGATCATTACCACCAGCAGTACTTTGCTGATTGTCACCAAAAATGCGATCGTTACCAAAACCAGCATAGATCGTGTCATTACCAGCTCCACCATCATCATCGCCGACAATAAAATCGTCATCTGTCGTATTTGGAATGAGCTTATATTCTGGTCCAGCCGTAATCGTGTCATCGCCGCCCATACCGATAAGTATGTCATTTCCTAGTAGCCCAGAAATGATATCTGCACCGCTACCGCCTGCGTATGAATCCGAACCATCAGTACCTCTAAAAGGTGCCATTTTAGTTTTCCTAAAAGTAGTGTGTTTGAGTGTGTTTGAAGTTTCTCTAGAAACGTTTGTGAGATGTTCTTAGAATCAGCCTTGTATTGACTAAGCTTTATCCAAAAATCTGACACTGCGCTGTTCAACTTCGATGTTTAGACTTTAGTTCTTTGCGTATTGAACTCCCTTCACCCAATCGTATGAGAGATATGAAGGATATGAACATCCTCTATGTCTCTGCTACCATTTCGATGCGTTTCATAGGGAGAAGTGGATGAACTGTCAATAGATAAAGTTCATAAGTTACTCAATCAAGAATGTTGTCAAAAGCTTGCGCTATGTAAAATTTTTCTCTAGAATTTGCTAGCTTTTCAGAAGCGGCTTGCTGTTGAGTTATACCAATCAGTTGAGTTGTGCTAATCAGTGGACCTAGGAGAAGGGCTAGTTGATGGATGTTGAGAAAGGGCTTGAGGTTGTCAACGAAGTCGTTCTGGTAAAAACAGGGCGACGCTTAAGCCCGATAGAAGTTGCAATTCTAAAAGGCTCCTGGCAGGGAAAAACTTACGAAGAAATTGCCAGCAATGCTAGCTATGCCGCCAGTTATTTGAAGCGATATGTCGGTCCCAAACTCTGGCAATTAATTTCTGATGCTTTAGGTGAAGAGGTTAACAAGACCAACTTTCGTACTTCGTTAGAGCATCATTACCAGCAAGCAAACGGTGCGGCTCAAGAAGGAGTCAGAGAACCGAAAAATAAGGCATCTGAAAAACGCAGCAGTGAGCATAGAGCAGACACCACTTCTCCCTGTGTTGATTGGGGCGAAGCCACGGATGTTTCCACCTTCTATGGTCGTCAACCGGAACTAGAGCTTTTGTATCAATGGATTAAGGGCGAATTTTCTTCTGGGAAGCAAAGTCTTTCCGGCGTGCCGCAAACTTCACACTGCCGTTTGATTTGTTTATTAGGCATGGGAGGCATTGGAAAAACCTCTGTATCGATCAAACTGGCTCAAAACATTGCTAGTAGTCAGTTTGAGGAAAGCGATCGATTATCTGCAAAACCCAATTCCCTTTTTGAATTCGTCATCTGGCGATCGTTGCGTGATGCCCTACCCCTAGACGATCTACTCGAAGACCTGATTCCACTTCTCTCTCGCCAACAAGACATTGACTTACCGAAAGGTACTTCCGCAAAAATCACCCGATTAATCCAGTACCTGAAGCAAAATCGCTGCCTCCTGGTGTTAGACAATGTGGAGTCCATTCTTCAGAGTGGACAAGTTGTAGGCAGTTATCGATCTGGTTATGAAGCGTATGGAGAACTGTTTCAGCGCGTGGGTGCAACGGAACATCAAAGTTGTTTGCTATTGACCAGTCGAGAAAAGCCTTCAGAAGTTGCAACTCTGGAAGGTGATGCGCTGCCAGTGCGATCGCTGCAACTGGCTGGATTAACTACAACAGACAGTAACAGCATTCTAGCAGCCAAAGGGTTAATGGGAAGTGCTGGCGATCGCGACAACCTGATCGAACATTACCGGGGTAATCCTTTGGCGTTGAAGATTGTCGCTACATCGATTCGTGACCTGTTTGATGGCGATATTGCAGAATTTTTAGAGCAGGGGACGATTGTTTTTAACGGGCTGCGTCGTTTGCTAGATGAGCAAATCGAACGTCTATCAGTGTTGGAACAGCAAGTGATGAATTGGTTAGCGATCAACAGGGAAGGGACGACGATTGATCAGCTTCATGCCGACATTATTCCTACGGTGTCTAAAGCGCGGTTGCTGGAGGTATTGGAAAAGTTAGGGCGGCGATGTCTGATAGAAGCGGCTGCACAAGCGCAGATTGAACGGAAGATTTTACAAAACGGTGATGCAAGGCAGAACGGTGAAGCTAAACGCATTCCCTCCAGTTTTACCCAGCAGCCAGCGGTGATGGAATATGTTACAGAACATATCATTGAAACTGTTGTTGCTGAACTCAAAGGGGAACAGCCGTTTAACCTGCTGAGGCACTATGCTCTCACCAAAGCCAGTGCCAGCGACTATATTCGCGAGAGCCAAATTCGGTTAATTCTGGAACCGATCGCGACTCAGTTAAGCAGCGCATTTGGTTCCACCGCTGCCCTCAGCCAACACCTCCAGCAGCAGTTGCAACAACTAAAAAACACTCCTGAAGTTTATCCAGGGTATGCAGGAGCCAATCTGCTGAGTTTGCTCAACTACCTCCAAATTGATCTGAATGGATGGGATTTTTCTCATCTACCCATCTGGCAGGCGTATCTCCCGGAAACTCCACTGCATCAGGTTAATTTCACTGAGTGTGATTTCACCGGGTCTGCCTTTGCTCAAACCCTCAGTAGTTTAGTCAATGTTGCCTTTAGTCCCGATGGTCGTTTGATGGTAAGCTGCGATTCAGACGGTAGAATTCACCTCTGGGATACGGCTTCTGGGCAACCGAAGCTGAGTTGGCAGGCGCACGAGGAGTTTACTTGGGGATTATCGTTTAGCCCTGACGGTCAAATGCTTGCCAGCGGCAGTCCTCACGATTCTCTGATCAAACTTTGGGATGTGCAAACAGGAAAGCTGTTGCGTGAGCCGTTTCAAATTGCCAAGACGAGCTGGGCGGTGCAGTTTAGCCCGGATGGCAAACGGCTGGTGATCGGTGAAGAAGAGGGATTGTTGGAACTATGGGATGTCGAGATGGGAACTTGCTTGACATTCCTAGAAGGGCATTCTGACATTGTCCACTCGGTTGCCTTCAGCCCCGATGGCAAACAGTTGGTGAGTGGGAGTGACGATTGTGCCGTACGGCTCTGGGATCTATCAACCTTCAGTGAAATGCGTCAATTTGAAGGACATCACCACACTGTGTTGTCAGTCTCCTTTAGCCCAAATGGTCAGTGGGTTGCCAGTGCCAGTTGGGATAAGACCGTGAGACTATGGCATTTGGCAACCGGAGAATCCATCTGCTTTGAGGGACATACAGACCTCGTTTGGTCAGTCTCCTTTAGTCCGGATGGTTTGCTGTTAGCGACTGCTGGACAAGATCGAACCATTCGCCTATGGGATCTGCAAACCGAGCAGCCGATCCGCACATTGCTGGGACATCAAGCCTGCGTAACTGCGATCGCCTTCAGCCCTGATGGCAAAACCCTATTGAGTAGTAGTGCCGATAGTGTACAGAAAGTGTGGGATGTCACCACTGGACAGGCTTTGAAAACCTGGCAGGGACACCTTAGTCGCGTCTTGTCTGTTGCATTTAGCCCCGACGGTCAACACATTATCAGCGGCAGCGCCACAGATTTACTCGTTAGGCTCTGGAACCCTCTAACGGGCACCTGCCTCAAAACCTTTAACGAGCATACTCACTGGGTTTGGGATGTGACTTTTAGCAGCGATAGCAAAACCTTTATCAGCGGAAGTTCCGACGGCACAATTAAGGTTTGGGATGTCCAAACCCAACAGTGCATCAAGACACTGCATTGTCACACCAATTGTATATTTGGTACAGCCCTCAGTTCCGATGGACAGGTTCTGGCCAGTACCAGCAATGATGCTACGGTTAAACTCTGGGATCTGCATACCGGAACTCATCTGCACACGCTGGTTGGACATGACTTTCCAGTGTGGCATGTTACCTTTAGCCCCGATGGGCGCTGGCTAGCCAGTATCGCGAAGAATGGCATTGTGCGGCTGTGGCAGGTAGAAACAGGCACCTGTATGCAGGTTTTCGATCAGCACGATTTATTGGGGTTCGAAGTGGAGTTTTGTGCCGATGGAAAAACGCTGCTTGGCATCGGCAGTGACAATAACATTAAGCAACTGGACATTGCCACAGGTGAATGTCTGCAAAGCCTGAAAGGGCATGCGGCACTAGTGCGATCGCTCGCCCTTCGTCCCCCTTCTCCCCCTTCATCCCATCGCCCGCAGATTCTCGCTAGTGGTAGCGCTGACCATACGATTCGCCTCTGGGATCTGGATTCTGGAAAATGCTTGAACGTTTTACAAGGTCATACAGGTATCATCTTTTCAGTTGCGTTCGGGTGTGATGTCACCGGACGATCGCTTCTTGCCAGTGGCAGCTTCGATGAAACGATTCGCCTCTGGGATGTAGAAACGGGTGAGTGCCTTCAAGTTTTGAAGAGCGATCGAATCTATGAAGGCATGAACATCCAGGGAGTGACAGGTTTAAGCAGCGGACAGAAAGCCGTGTTAAAACAATTGGGCGCGATTGAAAAGAACTGACAAAACAGGTAGGGCCATCGCTTGCACTTCGTTCCCTGACCTTCAATCATCCACAGCTCCTAGCCAGCAGCAGTTTTGACAATGCGGTTTGCTTGTGGGATATCGGAACGGAAAAGACCTAAAAGATCTTACAGGGGCATACGAAACTGTCAGAACTGGGTAGGGCAAACGCATACCTTTCTTTACAATTTGCGAGAGGGGGTAGGAATTTGAGCCAGAATCTTGGTGAGATAATGCTCATCCCACCCTGCCTTAAGTCGTTTAGCCTTTGTGCCACCTTTGGCAGACTTCTCTTGAGTTAACAGGTTAACGGCAAGATGGGTAGAAAGGTGAGATTATCTCACCCCTCTGAAGTTCAGGGGTAGAGCACACAACGCAGTAGGTCACCCGCATTCCAAATTTGGTCGGTTAAGCCCATGGCCATCGCCGGGGT